>NZ_JAWLNX010000001.1:0-181751 GCF_035320975.1 Saccharopolyspora mangrovi
AGATCCCGCGATGAGTTGGTTAGGGGCATATAAAGAACACTAACCAAAACAGTCCACTGTTGAGTTCTCAAAGAACACACCCACACCATCACCCACGACCCATTTCAGAGCCGCACGATCCGGGGAGTCATTTCCTCGGTGATTCCCGCTCTCGCGGTGTTTCCCACTTTAGACCATCCTGATTTCCTCGGTCAAACCGGGGGGTCTCATTCTCGTCCGTCACCATTCCGTGACCTGCAAGCAAGTCCCGCACTCGGCGACATCAAGCGAAAACAACCGCTCAATCGGTATTCACATTATCAAAATGTCTTACCCGTTTTCCGGGACCCGTCCACGCTAACACCCGGAGGCTTAAGCGAGGTTCTCGGGGCCCCGTCAGGCCCGGCCCGGTTTTTCCCGGTCCGTGTCGCGCTGACCTGGAATACTTTACGCACCCCGAAAAACCCGGTGAACACCACCCCCCTTTAAGGGTGAAACCCCAGGTCAGGCAGCGGATGAACGCCAATCCAACCGGCAATGCCCCACGCCCGGCCGACTGAGCGGGCGATCCACCTTCGGGTGGTAGTTGGTCCGCGGAGCGGGTGCTCCTAGATTTCGCGGGTAGCCTGCCGACGACTTGTCAGAACGGGGGTAGCAGTGGACTCGACTCCGATATACACCGAGCTGCGCAACACTCTGGCCGATCCGGAGGACCGCGACTGGGGCCCGAGCGCCCCGCCGGAGTTCGCGACCGCGCTCGCGGACGGAGCGGACTCGGCACCTGCGAAGGAATCGCGCTCGAGCGGCACGCGCTCCCGCGCGCGGAGACACCGCGCCGCGGACTGAAACATCCCAGATCTCGAACCGCACCGGATTCAGCTCCGCGCTCCGGTGCGGTTTTTGCTGCGACACGTCCACCGGCACGACGGCCGGCGGAACGGAATCGCGTCAATACAACTGGAAGCCGGCGCTTCAGTCCACGGCGGAGGAGAACAGCGGCAGCGAGACCGCAGGAGCTTCTGCAGTCGTCTCGGTCCGAGCCGGTTCGGCGTCCTCGACGGGAACGAGCTCGGGCTCGGCTTCCTTCGCGGGAGCTTCGGCCGTTTCGTCCGACCCCGGCTTCTTCAGCGCTTCGCGAGTGCGCTGCGCCGCGCCGCGGATCTGCTCGGTGAGCTGCTTGTTGGCCTGACGCGCCTGCTCTTCTTCGCGCTCCTGCCGCTTCGTCCCGCCAGCGGCCGCCGGTTTGGGCGCGCGAGCGGCCTTGATGTAGCGGTCGAGCACCGAACGAAGCGCTTTGGCGTTGCCGTCGTTCAGGTCGATTTCGTAGCTCACGCCGTCAAGCGCGAAGGTGACGGTGTGCTTGGCTGGCGACCCGTCGATGTCATCGACGAGATCAACCTGAATCCGCTCGGCCATGATCACCTGTCTCGGGAACGCGCCCCGTCTCGATCCGCGACTTCCAGGTAAGACTACTGCTAGTCCTGACCACGTTGTAGCACGACGCTTAGCAGATGTCCCGCACTCAACCATAGAGCACCCGGTCCGATCGGCCGAAAACCGCTCGGCACGCCGGACGTCTCGTGTCGCCCCGGCATCCCGCCAACTAACGGACGGTAACCGAAGGCGGCCGTTTTGAACCCAAGGTAATCCACGACGCCACCAAATTTCGATACCGGGTGGAGCATTCTTCCGAGCATCGTTTATTGTTCGCTCGCTCTTCGTCGCGCGGGCACGTGCGCGCAGAGACTGGATTCGAGCCGGAATCGAGGTTTAACCGTGGCGCAGAAAGTCACCGTGCAGCTGGTCGACGATGTCGACGGCTCGCAAGCCGACAGCACCGTCGAGTTCGCCCTGGACGGGGTGAACTACCAAATCGACCTGTCCGCCGACAACGCCGCGAAACTGCGGGACTCACTGGCGTCTTTCGTGGCCAACGCACGTAAGACCGGTGGCCGCAAGCGGTCTGGCAACAAGCCTGGAAAGCCGTCCGGTGCGCCGACCCAGGCCGACCGGGAACGCAACCAGGCCATTCGGGAATGGGCCCGGGAACAGGGCATGCAGGTTTCCGACCGGGGCCGCATTCCGGCTGAGATCGTCGAGGCTTACGACAACGCTCGGTGAACGGCCGGGCACGGGCGGCCGGATTTGGCTTCGGACATTTCCGGCCCGCCCCGTTTGCGGACCAATTGCCCGGCAATGACCGCCGATGGCGGTCGGCGCCGGCAATTGGAGTTTTCGGCTATCAGTTCGCCAAGAAGCGGACGATTTCATCCCGAGTGGGCATTGCGCTGGTAGCCCCATTGCGCTGCACGGAGAGTGCCGAACCGGCCGCCGCCCGGCGCAATGCCTCCGGGACCTCCTCGCCCTCGCCGAGCGCGGCGCTGAGCACGCCGACGAACGTGTCGCCGGCCGCCGTGGTGTCCACCGCCTGGACCGGGAACGCGGGCACCTGGTGGCGGACTCCGTCGCGGTCGCCGTAGACGCAACCGCGAGCACCGAGCGTGATGACCACCTCGGGCACCAGCTCCAGCAGCGCGGCCAAGGCGCGCTCGGGGTCGTCGTGGCCGGTCAGCACGGCTGCTTCGTGCTCGTTGGGCACCAGCAGGTCCACGTCGCGGAGCAGTTCGTCGGGCAGCGGGACCGCCGGGGCCGGCGTGAGCACGACCCGCACGCCGTTGCGCTTCCCCGCGGCGGCTGCCGCCGCCACTCCCGGCTGCGGGATCTCCAGCTGCAGCAGCAGGCTGTCCGAACTCGCGATGATCTCCTCGTCACCGTCGGCGAGCGCGTCGACGGTCCCGTTGGCGGCCGGGACCACGATGATCGAGTTGTCCCCCGAGTCGTCGACCACGATGTGCGCCGTTCCGCTGCGCCCGGGCACCGTCCGCAGGCCCTGGGTGTCCACAGTGGATTCCTGGAAGACCCGGCGGATCTCCGCGCCGAACTCGTCGGCGCCGATCGCGCCGATCATGCGCGTGTCCGCACCGGCCTTGGCCGCGGCGATCGCCTGGTTGGCGCCCTTGCCGCCGGGGACCGTGCGGAACTCTCGGCCGGTGACCGTCTCACCCCTCGAGGGCGCGACCGGCACGTAGGCCACCAGGTCCATGTTGCAGCTGCCGAAGACCACCACGTTCGTCGTCACCGGACCATCATCGCCGACCCCGACACCCCGCCCGCTGGACGGGTCACGCCCAGGGCGACGTCGTACCATGCCGACCAGCAGTCGAGGAGAGGGCGATACGCGGTGGACTACGCGGTGACGGCGGAACTCGCACCACCTGCCGAGGTGGTGGAGCTCGACCCGCTGCAGCAGGAAGGGGTCGCGGCCGTGCTGGACCGCCACCTCGCGATGGTCGAGGGGGTCAGCGGTCCGGAGGAGTCCGAGATCGACGTGCTCGACTACCGCATCACCGTGCACCAGGCGGGCGTGAGCGTGCTGCTCGCGCTGGACGCACCCTCGCTGCAGGCCGCCGAGGAGGGCGCGGCATCGGTGCTCGACGAGCTCATCGTGGAGACCGAGCTGCTGATCGGCTGGACCGTCGCCGAGTCCGCGGTCCGCATCACCGAGGACGAGTTCAACGAGCGGCTGGCCGCCGCCGACGACGTCGACACCGACGACGCGCTGCAAGCTGCCATCGAGGAGGCGCTGGAGACCTCCGGCGAGCCCGCGATGGACGCCGAGCACTGGAAGCACAGGCTAGCCGAGCTCGCGCCGCGGCTGCGCGCCTTCGAGACCGGCGCTTTCGGCGTGGAGGGCGAGCAGGCCTCGCTGGCCGCCGGCGCCCTGGTGCACGCGGTTCGGGTGGTGACCGACGAGATCTTCTACGACGAGCTCGCGCTGGCGGTCAACAACGCGACCGTCGCCGACGCCGTCGGGCTGCTGGTGCTCGAGGAGCTGCCGCCCTGCTACGACCACCGCTACGACGCGTTCTTCGCCCGGGCGTTCGTGCTGGCCTCAGCGGCTGTGGCGGTCCGGCTCACCGAGCCGGTGTGGACGCCGCCGCGCAGCGTCGCCGAGGCGCTGGCGCTGCGGCTGGTGATCAACGAGGCGCGGGTGGTCCTCGAAGCCGCCGAGCTCATGAGCTGGGGCGACAGCGAGCCGGTGTTCGAGGCGTTCGCCGCGAGGGCCTTCGGCGGCGTGGAGCACGCCGAGCTCTACGAGATCGACGTCCCGCTGGCGGGCGAGGCCGAGCCGGAGGTCGTCGAGCAGGCCGCGAAGGTGGAGGCCGAGCTGCACAACCAGGGCCTGGCCTTCGACCAGTGGTTCCTGCCCACCGACGGCGGCACCTTCCACCCGTACCTCGACTCCCCGTGATCCGGGGCTCCGCGCTACGGCAGTCCTCGCCCGTCGTGCCCGGTCGGTTTTGACCGGAACCGCCCCTCGGCGACGGACGCCGAGGGGCGGTGTGGTCAGGACTGGTTCCGCACCGAGTGCGGCGGGACCGTGGCGCCGATGAGGGAGGCGTCGTCGATCGTCTCCGGCTCGTAGGCGCTGTTGGGGAGCGCTTCGAGCATCAGGTTGATCGGGTCGTCGATCGGCTCCACGCGGCCGAACAGGAACGCCCACTCGTGCTCGTCGGAGCCGAAGTAGGCGACCGTCTCGAACGCCGACTGGAACCGGTTGTAGGCGCGGATCAGCGTCTCGTTGCGCCACACCGTCGGGCAGCCGCCCTGGAACGCGACCACGCCACCGGCCGAGAGCACCGACTGGCAGCGCTGGATGAACTCCAGGCCGTAGAGCCGGTTGTGCTGGCCGTCGGCGTCGTCGGCGCGCTCGTCGGGCAGGTCGACCACGACGATGTCGTAGCCCTCCGGCGGGGCCGTGTCCAGGAAGCTCCAGCCGTCGGCGAAGTGGATCGTGACCGGGCCCTCGCCCTTCTCGGCCGCGGCGAGCTCGTCCGGCGTGTAGCCGTAGGGCAGGTGCTCGGCGCACTTGCGCACGCACAGCTCGTCGATGTCGACGTGGTCGACCCGGGTCGCGCCGGCGGCCACCGCCATCTGGCTGGCCACTCCCTCGCTCGACCCGATGATCAGCACCCGCTCCACCTGCGCGGCCAGCAGGAACGCCGGCACCATCATCGCCTCGTGGTAGACCAGCTGCGAGAACTCGGTGCTCTGGCGGTCATCGTCGCAGAACAGCGAGACGCCCTGCGCGGTCCGCGCGATCACCACGTGCTGGTACGGGGTGTCGCCCTCCCACAGCACGTCGTCCACCCGCCACAGGCGCTGCAGGTCGGCGCCCATCGGCTCCTTGATCCACCGGTGCCCGTCGAGTTCGATCAACGGTGTTCCTCCTGAATATCCCCAATGATGTGTGCCCAGCATCCCGCCGGCTCCCGTGGCGGGCGCGCCGACACGCGAAAGTAGACCGTTCCCGGCTCACGTCCAACTGCGAACACCTGGCGAGCGGCGAAGCCGCTTCCTCCTCGCCCCACCTGAACGACCGGCACCGCCGCAGGTTCTGAGCGGCGTCGTGGCGAGGACGCCGCGACGCCGTGGGCATGCACGAGGAGTGGCGCCCGGAGTCGACCGAGCCGCTCAGGTTCTGCCACCCGCACCGCTGCGCAGCACGAGTCGAACCTGTCAGAAGCGTTCAGCAGACCAGTTCGGCGTAGTCGTGGCCTCGCTGGATGGTCTGCACGTTCTGCGACGTGGGCTTGAGCGCCTCGGCGAGCAGTTGCACCGCGAGTTCGGGCTTGGCGGTGTGGCCGCAGGTGAACACGTCGATGAAGATCGAGCCGTCCTCCGGGTAGGTGTGCAGCGAAGCGTGGGACTCCGACAGCAGCGCCAACACCGTGACGCCCTGCGGGTCGAACCGCTTGGCGATCATCTGGCACACCGTGGCGTCCGATTCGCTCAGCGCGTTGTGCAGGACTTCCCGCAGGTACTGCTCGTCGTCGAGCAGCCCCGGTTCAACGCCCTCCAGCTCTGCCAGGACGTGCCTGCCGGTGAACAGACCTACCTGTGCTCCGGTGTCAACGGACATCTATCCCCTCCCATCGTTTCGCAGATTTGCCACGTCTTGCTCCAGGTCGGCTGCGGGCGGACGTGCCGCCGCAGCAGATCACGGCCGCTGATCGCCGTCGACGCAATAAGTGGGCAGCGGGGTAAACCCGTTGAAACCCACCGATGAATAGCTGGCGGTGTACGCGCCCGCCGACAGCAGGTCCACCCAGTCGCCGCCGCGCAGGGTGCGCGGCAGCTCGTAGTGGGTCCGCTGGTAGAGCACGTCATCACCGTCGCAGGTCGGTCCGGCCAGGACGACCGGACCTCCCGGATCACCGTCGCGCGCGGTGCGCAGCCGGTAGGTGATCGCCTCGCCCTCGGTCTCGGCGAGGCCGTTGTAGCGCCCGATGTCGAGGTACACCCAGCGCCGCTGCCCGTCGCAGGAGTCGGTGACCAGCACGACCTCGCTGCGCAGCACGCCGGCGTCGCCGACGAGGAAGCGCCCGGGCTCGATGAGCAGTTCCGGCCGCTGCGGGCCGAACGCGTGCTCCAGCGCCTGCTCGATGGCCGTGACGTAGTCGGCCAGCGGCGGCGCGGTCTCGGTGTACCCGGCGGGCAGTCCCCCGCCGAGGTTGACCATGCGCGGTCGCACCCCGCGCTCGGCGCAGTCGGCGAACACCCGGGCGGCGGCGTCGATGCCGTGCCGGTAGGCGGCCGGGTCCAGCTGCTGCGATCCAATGTGGAACGACACGCCGTAGGGGTCCAGCCCCAGTTCGGCGGCGCGGACCAGCAGGTTCGCGGCCTGCTGCGGGGTGCAGCCGAACTTGCGGCCGAACGGCGTCTTCGAGCCGGTGTTGTCGACCAGGACGCGGCAGAACACCTGCGAACCGGGTGCGACCTCGGCGATGTTGGTCAGGTCGGCGTCGCTGTCGGTGGCGAACAGCCGCACGCCCTGCTCGTGGGCGCGGGCGATGTCGCGGCGCTTCTTGATCGTGTTTCCGTAGGAGATCGACTCCGGTGCCGCGCCCTTGGCCAGGCACAACTCGATCTCGCCGGGGCTGGCGACGTCGAACGAGGCGCCCTCCGCGATCAGCTCACCGACGACCTGGGGAGTGGGATTGGCCTTGACCGCGTAGCAGATGCGCGCGTCCGGCAGCGCGGTGCGCAGTTGCCGGTAGCGGTCTCGCACCTGCGCCAGATCCATGACCAGGCAAGGGGTTTCGGGGTTCTGCTGATCCAGGAATCGCCGGATGGGATCCGGATTCCCGTTGCCCCGCCCGGGTTCCTGCGCGGTGCCGCTCGGGCGGTCCGTCACGCCGGTGGTGGCGGACAGATCGGTCAATCCCGTTACCTCCGTCTCGGGGTGTGGGTGGGTTCTCGCCGCTTCTTCGCCGCCCTTCACCGGGCGCTCGGCGACCGCAACTGCGACCAAGCACGGTACCGCCCTCAACGTCAGATTTCGAACCACACCCAACTTTGTGAGGACACGCACTGACCAGTGCAACTGTCGAGGTGGTCCGTTCGCTCGGCGGAACCTGAGCGGCTCCGCCGCGTCACGGCCCTACCCGTCGGTGTCGAGGCGGAGCGCGAGGTAGAAGTCCACCCGCGTGCCGAAATCGGAGAGGTCGCGTCCGGTGAGCTCCTCGACCCGCTGGATGCGGTAGCGCAGCGTGTTGACGTGCACGTGCAGCAGCTGGGCGCAGCGCGACCAGGACCCGTTGTCGTCGAGGAAGACGCGCAGGGTGCGGAGGAGTTCGGAGCCGTGCGCGGTGTCGTAGGCGACGAGGTCGGCGAGCAGCCGATCCCGGTAGGAGCGGCGCAGTTCGTCGGGCGCGGACGCCAGCAGCACCTCGTGCGAGGCGAGTTCGGCCGCGGCGGCGACCTCGGCGCGGCCGCGGCGCTGCTCGGCGAGCCTGCGCGCGTAGGCGGCCTCGTCGAGGGCCCCGCGCAGGGCGGTGGCGGCGGTGATGTCGCTGATGCCCATCGCCAGCCGCCGCTCCCCCAGTCCGGCTTCGGCGTCGGCGACGATCCGCCGCAGCTGCTGGTCCAGGTCGGCGAGGTGTTCGCGGTCGTCGACGAACAGGGCGGCGGCGCCGTCGCCGAGGGGCGCGGTGACCGAGGCCATGCCGGTGGCGGCTGCGATCTCGCGGAGCAGGGTGGTGGATTCGGCGGGGTCGCCGATGCCCATCGCCACCGCGCGCAGCGGTTCGTCGGCAGGCAGTCCTGCGGTTTCGAGCCGGGCGGCGACCTCGGTCGGCGAGGAGCTGCCTTCGAGGAGCCTCCGCAGCGCGGCTTCGACGGAGCGCCCGGCGATGCGGCGGGCCTCGTCGACGCGGGCGCGCACCAGTGCGACGACCGTGCCGAGGTCGGCGGCGACGGCTTCGCGGTGCTCGTCCCACTCGACGAGGTCGCCGCTGACCAGCGCGAACCACTGGGCCGCCGTCGGTTCGGCGCCGGATTCGACGGGCCAGAGCACGTGCGGGTCGCCGGCGCGCCAGGTGCGCGGCAGGCGGCCCCGGGTGAACTCGGCGAGCGCTCCCCTGCGGGTCTGCTCGGGCAGTTCGGCGGTGCCGCCGACGACCCAGCCGGTGGCCGACACGACCCAGCAGTCGGCGCCGAGGTCGTCGGCGGCCATCCGCAGCACCCGGTCGAGGTCGGCGCCGGCGGCGACCGCCGAGATCAGCTCGCGGCGCGGGGCGGCCCGCCACTGGATGCGTTCGGCGAGGGCGTTGAAGCTGACCGAGATGGGGACCTCGAACGCGGGCAGCCCGTGTTCGCGACAAGCCGCCACCAGGTCCGGCGGGGCGTGGCCGAGCCGCGCGGTTCCGGCGGCCAGACCTGCCACGCCGGCGTCGACGAGGGCCCGGACGAACTGCTGGGAGTCCTCCGGGCCGCCGTGCCAGACCAGGCCGCTGAGCACCAGCTCGCCGCCGGTGAGGTAGCGGCGGGGATCGATGAGGTCGGTGATGTAGACGCCGCGCACCGGCCGCTCCAGCGCATCGGCGTCGTTGAGCAGCACCAGCCCGAGCTCGTCGTCGGCGAGCAGATCCCTGAGCCGCACTCACTCTCCGTTCCGTCACCCGAAGCGGTGCCCCGGAGGTCGAACACCGCAGTTCTCGCCCCTGGTGCGGTGGCGGGAGCCCGTGGGGGTGGTGCGCCACGTCGGGTGGTTCCGCATCGTTCGTAGGAACATACAACCGCGCCCTCCGGTGGGCGAGTCTTTTTCGGGGCATCGCCCGCTAGTCAGGGGCTGCTCGACGAATGTGTACTGGGCCACATCAGCGCACCGGCCGGTCGAGAAGGAGTACGACGTGGAATTCCTCCGCCCCGCCACCTGGCGGGAAGCGCTCGAAGCCAAGGCCGCGCATCCGGACGCCACACCGATCGCGGGCGGGACCGACGTGATGGTCGAGCTGAACTTCGACCGGCACCGGCCCGAGGTCCTGCTCGACCTCACCACCGTGCCCGAGCTCGCCGAGTGGGCGCCGGACGGTGACGTGCTGCGCATCGGCGCGGGCGTCCCCTACGCGCGGCTCATCGAGGAGCTGGGCTCCCGAGTGCCCGGTCTGGCGATGGCCAGCCGGACCGTGGGGTCCCCGCAGATCCGCAACCGCGGCACCGTCGCGGGCAACCTCGGCTCGGCCTCTCCTGCCGGAGACGCCCACCCACCGCTGCTGGCGGCCGGGGCGGGCGTCGAGGTCGAGTCCGTGCGCGGATCGCGGGTGATCCCCGCGGACGAGTTCTTCACCGGCCCGAAGCGCAACGCGCTGGCGCCCGACGAGCTGATCGCCGCCACCCGCATCGCGCCGGCCGCGGGCCCGCAGCAGTTCTCCAAAGTCGGCATCCGCAACGCGATGGTCATCGCCGTGTGCACCTTCGCGGTGTCGCTGGACCCGGCCGCCAAGTCGGTCGGCACCGGGATCGGCTCGGCCGCGCCCACCCCGATCCGGGCGCGGGAGGCCGAGGACTTCCTGACCGCCGAACTCGACTGGGACGGGCCGCTGGAGGACTCGGTGGCCCGCAGGTTCGGCGAACTGGTCGCGCAGGCCGCGTCGCCGATCGACGACGTGCGCGGCAGCGCGAACTACCGCAAGCACGCCTTGGGCGTGCTGGCCCGCCGGACCCTGAGCTGGGCCTGGCACGAGCACCGTTCCGGGAGGCAGGAATGCGCCTGAAGTTCACCGTCAACGGGCGCCGGCAGGAGGCCGACGACGTCTGGGAGGGCGAGTCCCTGCTGTACGTGCTGCGCGAGCGGCTGGGCCTGCCCGGCTCGAAGAACGCCTGCGAGCAGGGCGAGTGCGGTTCGTGCACCGTCTACCTCGACGGCGTGCCGGCTTGCTCCTGCCTGGTCGCGGCCGGTCAGGCCGAGGGCCGCGAGGTGCGCACCGTGGAAGGGCTGGCCGACGAGGAGCAGCTGGACCCGGTCCAGCAGGCGTTCGTGGAGACCGGCGCCGTGCAGTGCGGGTTCTGCACCCCGGGCCTGCTGGTGCAGACCCACGACCTGCTGGAGCGAACGCCGAAGCCCTCGGACGCCGAGATCCGCGAATCGCTGGCCGGGAACCTGTGCCGCTGCACCGGTTACGAGAAGATCATGGACGCCGTCCGGCTCGCCGCGCAGCGGAGGAGCGATGGGTGAGCGGATCGTCGTCGAAGGCGGGTCGGTCGTGGCGGTCGATGACGCCGGGACCGAGTTCGCCGAGGGCCACGTGGTCGTCGAGGGCGACCGGATCGTCTCGGTCGGACCGGGCTCGGCCCCGCCGCAGGACGTCCCGGTCCGCCGCATCGACGCCACCGGATGCCTGGTCACCCCCGGGCTGATCAACACCCACCACCACCTCTACCAGTGGGCGACGCGCGGTTACGCGGCCGACTCGACGCTGTTCGAGTGGTTGACCGAGCTCTACCCGCTGTGGGCGCGGATGGACGTCGAAACCGTCCACGCGGCGGCCTCGGCCGGACTCGCGCAGCTCGCCCGCTCCGGCTGCACCACAGCCGCCGACCACCACTACGTCTTCCCGCGCGACGGCGGTGACGTGTTCGGCGCGGTGGTGGCCGCCGCCGAGCGGATCGGACTGCGGCTGCACGCGGTTCGCGGCTCGATGGACCGGGGCCGCTCCCGGGGAGGCCTGCCGCCGGACTCCGCCGTCGAGGACCGCGACGCGGCCCTGGCCGGGACGCAGCAGGCCATTGACGCCTTCCACGACCCCGCGCCGGGCGCCCGCATCCGGGTGGCGGTGGGGCCGTGCTCGCCGTTCACGGTGAGCACCGGGCTGATGCGCGAGGCCGCGGAGCTGGCCCGCCGCAACGGGGTTCGGCTGCACACCCACCTCGCCGAGACCACCGACGAGGAGGAGCAGTGCCGGGCCGAGTTCGGCCGCACCCCGGTGGAGTACGCCGAGGACCTGGGCTGGCTCGGCGAGGACGTGTGGCTCGCGCACGCCGTGCACCTGTCGCCGTCCGCGGTCCGCAGGCTCGGCGAGACGGGCACCGGGGCCGCGCACTGCCCCAGCTCCAACGGTCGGCTCGGCGCCGGGATCGCGCCGGTGCGGGGGCTGCTCGACGCCGGTGCCCCCGTCGGGCTGGGGGTCGACGGGGTCGCCTCCAACGAGTCCGGCGGGCTCGGCGAGGAGATGCGCCAGGCGCTGCTGCTGGCCCGAGGCGTCGGCGGGCCGCGCGCGATGTCGGTGCGCGAGGCGCTGTGGCTGGCCACCCGGGGTGGCGCCCGCTGCATCGGGCGCGAGGACGAGATCGGCTCGCTGGAGCCGGGCAAGCTCGCCGACATCGCCGTGTGGCGGCTCGGCGGGCTGGACCACACCGGCATCCAGGACCCGGTCGCCGCTCTGGTGCTGGGCCGGTTGCCGCAGGTCGACACGCTGCTGTGCGGCGGGGTCGACGTCATCACCGAAGAGAACGTCGTCGAAGAGCTGGACCGGGCGAGCGCCCGGATGCGTCTGGTGGAGGTGTCGTGACCATGACCCAACGACCGAGTGCCCAGGCACCGACGCGGACGCCGCAGCGGCTCGACGACGCCATCGACGGCGGCATCGGCGAATCGCCGCTGCGCCCCGACGGCGCGCTGAAGGTGCGCGGCGAGTTCGCCTACGCCTCGGACCTGTGGGCCGAGGACATGCTGTGGGGTGCGACGCTGCGCAGCCCCCACCCGCACGCGCGCATCCGCTCCATCGACATCGGTCCCGCGATGGCGATGGCCGGCGTGCACACCGTGCTGACCGCCGAGGACGTGCCGGGCGACAACATCTACGGGCTCAAGACCATCGACCAGCCGGTGCTGGCCTCCGACGTGGTGCGCTACGTCGGCGAGGCGGTGGCCTTGGTCGCCGCCGACCACCCGGAGACCGCGCGGCGCGCCCTGGAGCGCATCGTCGTCGACTACGAGGTGCTGCCCCCGGTGCTCGACGCCGAGCGGGCCGCGCACGACGAGGACCTGCCGAAGCTCCACCCGGACGGCAACGTGGTGCGCCACCAGCGGATCGTCAAGGGCGATCCGGACGCCGCCGCCGAGGTCGTGGTCTCCGGCGTCTACACCGTCGGCATGCAGGACCAGGCGTTCCTCGGCCCGGAGTCCGGGCTGGCGATCCCCGCCGAGGACGGCGGCGTCGACCTCTACCTCGCCACCCAGGACCTGCACTCCGACCTCAGGCAGACCGCCCGCGCTCTGGGGCTGCCGCCGGAGAAGGTGCGGATGACGATGTCCGGCGTCGGCGGCGCGTTCGGCGGCCGGGAGGACCTGTCGATCCAGGTGCACGTGTGCATGCTCGCCATGCACGTGGGAAAGCCGGTGAAGATGTACTACAGCCGCGAGGAGTCGTTCTACGGCCACGTGCACCGGCACCCGGCGAAGATGTACTACGAGCACGGCGCGACCCGCGACGGGAAGCTGGTCTACGTCAAGGCCACCCAGTACTTCGACGGCGGCGCGTACGCGTCGAAAACCCCCGTGGTGGTGGGGAACGCGACCACGCTGGGCGTCGGGCCGTACGTGGTGCCGAACGTGCTCATCGACGGCTGGGGCCTCTACACGAACAACCCGCCGTGCGGGGCGATGCGCGGATTGGGCGCCGTGCAGCCGACTTTCGCCTACGAGTCGCAGATGGACAAGCTCGCCGCCGAGCTCGGCATGGACCCGGTGGAGCTGCGCGTGCGCAACGCCATCGCCCAGGGCGGCACCATCCCCACCGGCCAGGTGGTGGACTCCCCCGCGCCGGTCGCCGAGCTGCTGGAACGGGTTCGCGCGCTGCCGATGCCCGAGGAGCGCGACACCACCGACATCCGCGAGCTGCCCGGCGGCGCGTCCAACACCACGCACGGCGAGGGCGTGGTGCGCGGCGTCGGCTACGGGGTGACGATCAAGAACATCTGCTACTCCGAGGGCGCCGACGACTTCTCCACGGCCCGCGTCCGGTTGCAGCTCATCGGCGGTGAACCGGCCGCGATGGTGCACACCGCGGCGGCCGAGGTCGGCCAGGGCCTGGTGACCGTGCAGCAGCAGATCGCGCGCACCGAGCTGGGCGTGGAGCGGGTGACCATCCACCCCAACGACACCTCGGTCGGCCCGGCCGGTTCCAGCTCCGCCTCGCGCCAGACCTACGTCACCGGTGGTGCCGTGCAGGCCGCCTGCCAGGCCGTGCGCGAGGCGCTGTTCGACCGGGTCGTCGAGCGGTTCGGGACGTCGGTGGGGCTGTCGCTGCAGGGCGGCAAGGTCGTCGCCGCCGACGGTGTCGTCGCCGACCTGGCCGAGGTGCTGGGCGACGACGTCATCGAGGAGACCCGCGAGTTCCACCACCGGCAGACCTTCCCGATGGACGCCGACGGCCGCAGCGACCTGGTGCAGGTGCAGCACGCGTTCTCCGCGCACCGCGCCGTGGTCGACGTCGACACCGAGCTGGGGCTGGTCAAGGTCGTGCAGCTGGCCTGCGCGCAGGACGTCGGCAAGGCCGTCAACCCGGAGGCCGTCGTCGGTCAGATCCAGGGCGGTTCGGCGCAGGGCCTCGGCCTGGCGGTGATGGAGGAGATCCAGGTCAGCAACGGCAAGATCCGCAACCCCTCGTTCACCGACTACCTGATCCCCACGATCCTGGACATGCCGCCGATGGAGATCGACGTCATCGAGCGCGGCGACGACAACGCGCCCTACGGGGTTCGCGGCGTCGGCGAGCCGCCGACCATCTCGACCACGCCGGCGGTCGTCGCGGCGATCCGCGCCGCCACCGGCAAGGACCTCCCGCACACACCGGTCGCTCCCGAGCACATCATCTAAAAGCACCGCCGAAAACCCTTGGAGTGAAACGATGTCCGTGGACGTCGCAACCGAGCAAGAGCAGACCTGGATGGCCCGCGCGATCGAGCTGGCCACCGCCAACGTGGACACCGGCGGCGGCCCGTTCGGCGCCGTGATCGTCCGCGACGGGCAGGTCGTGGCCACCGGCGCCAACCGCGTCACGCCGGACCTGGACCCCACCGCGCACGCCGAGGTCGTCGCGATCCGCAACGCCTGCCGCGAGCTCGGCACGTTCTCGCTGGCCGGCTGCGTGCTGGTGACCTCGTGCGAACCGTGCCCGATGTGCCTGGCCTCGGCGATGTGGGCCCGGGTCGACCGGGTCCTGTTCGCCGCTGACCGCGATGACGCGGCGGCGGCGGGCTTCGACGACCGCGCCTTCTACGACGCGATGGTCGACCCCGCCAAGAACCCGACCGCCGTCGTGCGGATCGAGATCCACAACAGGAACGAAGCGTTCGACGCCTGGCGGAACAAGGCGGACCGCGTCGACTACTGAGGATCCTCTGGTTCTGGAGGAACAGCTCCGCCACTCGTGAGCACGACTCGAGGCGGAAGATCCCGCGCAATTCACGGCGATGACCGGGTCGCCACCGCTGTAGGGCCGCTCATCAGCGGCTTCACCTGCTAAACGCCCCGCACCAAGGCTTTCGGCGAATTCTCGCCGGGCTCAACCCTGCCCGGAAAACCGACGTCCAGGGGCGCCCACCGGCATGGGAGGACGCAATGACCCAGCAATTGACCACCAGACCCGACAGCGGTCTGGACCGCGTGTTCCGGATAACCGAACGCGGTTCCACGCTCGCCCGCGAACTGCGCGGCGGCCTGACCACCTTCGTCGCGATGGCCTACATCGTGATGCTCAACCCGCTGATCCTCGGCTCCGGGACCGACGCCACCGGCGCGAAGCTCTCCCCCGAGCAGCTCACCACCGCCACCGCCGCCACGGCCGGGGTGATGACCATCGTGATGGGCCTGGTCGGCAACGCCCCGCTGGCCCTGGCCACCGGTCTGGGCGTGAACGCGGTCGTCGCGTTCACCATCGCCCCCACCATGACCTGGGCCGAGGC
Source organism: Saccharopolyspora mangrovi (assembly GCF_035320975.1). NCBI lineage: Bacteria > Bacillati > Actinomycetota > Actinomycetes > Pseudonocardiales > Pseudonocardiaceae > Saccharopolyspora > Saccharopolyspora mangrovi. The sequence continues at coordinate 15,289 of NZ_JAWLNX010000001.1, forward strand.
CTTCGGACTCGTGGTGCTCGAAGGCGTCGTGATCGTGGCGCTGGCGGTCAGCGGCGTCCGCGAGAAGATCATGAACGCCATCCCGGAGCCGCTGAAGATCGCGCTCACCGTGGGAATCGGCCTCTACATCGCACTGATCGGCCTGGTCAGCGCCGGTTTCGTGACGCGCGTGCCGGACTCTGCGGAGACGACCGTGCCGGTGCAGATGGGCACCGACGGGCACCTGGCCGGGATCCCGATCGTGGTGTTCTGCGTGACGCTGCTGGTGATGATGGGCCTGCTCGCCCGCCGCACGCCCGGGGCGATCCTGCTGGGCATCGTGGTCGGAACGGTGCTGGCGCTGCTGGCCAACGCGGCGCTGGACATCGCACCCGACGAGTGGGGAACCGTGGTCCCCGAGCTGCCCGCCCAGCTGGTCGGCACACCTGATTTCGGGTTGTTCGGGCAGGTCGACCTCTTCGGCGGGTTCGCGGCGGCCGGTGGCGTGGCCGCGACGGTGTTCCTGTTCACCCTGGTGCTGTCCGGGTTCTTCGACGCGATGGGCACGATCACCAGCGTTTCCTCGCAGGCCGGGCTCGCCAAGGACGGCAAGGTGCAGGGCATGGGCCGGATCCTGGCCGTGGACGGCGTCGCCGCCGCGGCGGGCGGGTTCACCGGGGCCGCGCCGAACACGGTGTTCCTGGAGTCGGCCGCCGGTGTCGCCGAAGGCGCCCGCACCGGGCTGGCCAGCGTGTTCACCGGGCTGCTGTTCTGCCTGACGCTGCTGGTGACCCCGCTGGCGTCGGTCGTGCCCGCGCAGGCCGCCGCACCGGCTCTGGTGATCGTCGGCGGGGTGATGATGTCGCAGGTCCGCTTCATCCCCTGGGACGACCCGGAATACGTGATCCCGGCGTTCCTGACGCTGGCGGTCATCCCGTTCACCTACATGATCACCAACGGCATCGGGGCCGGCCTGATCGCCTTCGCCGTGATCAAGCTGGCTCGCGGGAAGGTGCGGGAGATCGGCTGGCTCGTCGGCTCGCTGGCGATCGTCTTCGCGGTCTACTTCCTCGTCTCCGGGCTCACCGGGGTCTGAGCCGCCCACCCCGGGGCGAGAACTGCGGTGCTCGTCAGCGCGAGGACCGCGGTTGTCGCCCCGGGGGCTACGGTCGTGCTGTGAAGCCGCCAGCAGGAGTCGTGCTCGCCGCAGGCGCGGGACGCCGCTTCGGAATGCCGAAAGCCCTGGTCGAGCACCGCGGAGCCCTCTTCGTCGACCGCGCTGCGAAGGTCCTGGCCGACGCCGGCTGCGACCCGGTGCTGGTCGTGCTCGGCGCCGCCGCCGACGAGGTCCGCGAGCGCGCCGAGCTCGCCGGCGCGACGACGGTGTTCAACCCCGACTGGCCCACCGGCATGGGGTCGTCGCTGCGCACCGCGCTGGAGGCGCTGCGGGGCTCCGACGCCCCGGCCGCGCTGGTCCTGCCGGTCGACATGCCCGGCATCGGCGCGGAGGCCGTCCGCCGAGTTGCCCAGCTCACCGCCCCCGACGCGCTCGCCGCCGCCTCGCACGGCGGACGCCGCAGTCACCCCGTGTTGCTGGGACGGGAGCACTGGACCGGTGCAGCCGCCTCGGCGACAGGTGACGCGGGCGCTCGCGACTACCTCAAACAACGCGCAGTGACGATGGTGTCGTGTGACGACATATCGGAAGGCTTCGATGTCGACCGGCCTGAAGATCTGGACCGACCGGCCACGTAGAGTCCCATGTCGACCGAGATGCGCTGCTGAGAGCCAGTGCGCCTAGCATTGTCTTCCGGTCAAGAGCTCGAACGCCCGAGCAAAGTGGAGAGCGGAGGCATTCATGGCTGGCGGTCATATCACCGCGAACTACGTACCCCAGGGCGATGACTGGCAGATCACCGTCACGGATGGTGACGACAAGAAGACCGCGCGTGCGCCCGGCCTGATCGCCGCCCGGGACCAAGCGGATCAGCTCATCGAGCAGCTCTCGTCCGGCAAGTCCGGGCGCGTGGTGATCCACCTGCTCGACGGAGACGGTTTCGCCTTCACCACCGCCTACCTGCAGGCCCGGCACGGCTTGTCGGACGAGGCGACCCAGCGAGCGGCCCGCGCCGCCGCCGCCAACGCCCCTGCTGCGCAGTAGCTCCTGCCCGGGCGACCCCCTGCTCGGTGACTCTTCGCGACCCACCGATCACGTGCACAGTGGATGAACGGGGCGGGACCTTAGGATGGCGTCCGTGAACGCGCCGACCAGTAGTGCACCCCAGGAGGAAGCAGCGGTGGCCAGCCTCGAACCGAGCAGGCCGCCCGCCGGCCGGGGACGCCCGCGGGACGCCTCCCGCGATGCTGCGCTGCGCCAGGCGGCGATGGAGGTGCTGGCCCAGGTCGGCTACCGCGCGTTGACGATGGACGCCGTGGCGGCCCAGGCCCGCGCCGGCAAGGCCACGATCTACCGGCGCTGGGACTCCAAGCTCGACCTGGTCATCGACACCTGCAACGAACTGGTCCAGCGCCGCATCCCGGAACCCGATCTGGGTTCGGTGGCCGCCGATCTCGGCGAGTTCCTGCGCGCGTTCGCCACGCTGCTGACCGGTCCGGTCGGCAAGGCCGCGCAGGCTCTGGTCGGTGAGCTGCCGCACGAGCCCGAGCTGGCGCTGAAGTTCCGCGAGTCGTTCCTGCTGCCGCAGCGCGACGTGCTGCGCCGGATCATGGAGCGCGGTGTTCGGCGCGGCGAGATCAGCCCGGACGCCCCGATCGACACGGTCGGCGAGCTGGCGGGTGCGGGCCTGATCTACCGGCTGATGCTGGCGGACGAGCCGCTGGACACGGGCTTCGTGGACCGCCTGCTCAACGAGGCCCTGCTGCCGCTGCTCAGGCGCTGACCGCTCGTTCGGCGAGTTAGGGTGGCGTCCGCCCAAGCCCGAACGGAGGTCGGTCGTGTCCCAGGTCCTCGAGCTCAGCCGTTGGCCGGTGAAGTCGCTGCGCGGTGAGCAGGTGACGGCCGCCCGCTTCGACGAGCGCGGCATGGCCGGCGACCGCGCCTACGCGCTGCTCGACGAGCGGCCGAACCGCGCGGGCAACGTGCTCACGGTCCGGCAGAACCAGACGCTGCTGTCCTGGTCGGCGAGCTACGGCGACCTGCCGGACCCGGTCGAGCCGCCGACCCTGAGCGGCCCTGATGACCAGCGGCTGTCCTGGGACGACCCGAAGCTGGCGGACGTGCTGGCGGAGTCGCTGGCGGTCCCGGTGCGGTTGAACCCGGCCGACGGCCAGCAGGACCGCGGGCCGACGGTGCTGGTCACCTTCGAATCATCGCGGCGCGGCCTGGGCGAGGAGCTGGGCGCGGAGGTCGACCTGCGGCGCTTCCGCACGAACCTGCACGTCGACGCGGACCTGCCGCCGTTCGCCGAGCAGGACTGGGAACCGGGCGCGACGATCACCGCCGGAGAGGTGGAGCTGACCGTGACCGGGGATCACGCCGGTCCGTGCATCCGCTGCGCGGTCCCGAGCTGGGACGCGGCGGGCCGCGAGCGCTGGCGGGAACTGCAGGCTCACCTGATCCAGCACCACGAGAACAAGTTCGGCGTGATCATGCGGGTGACTCGACCGGGCACGGTCGGCGTGGGCGACGCGGTCGAGGCGGGTTGATCCGGTTCCGGTGTTCTGGGGCCAGGTCCGAGACCCCAGAACGACCGGCACCTCACTTGAACAGCTTGCGCACGACCACCGCGGTGACCAGCGCGCCGACCCCGATCAGCGCGTAGCGCACCTTGGGGTCGTTCAGCTTCTCCATGACGCTGGCTTTGCCGGCGTCGACGAACCGCTGCGGGTTCGCCTGCACGCTCAGCCTGTCCAGCGTGTCGGCCAGCGCGTCACGCGCCTGCTCGATGTCACGCTCGATGGCATCTTGATCACGGGCCACGTGTCCTCCTCACGTTCACCTGGCTGCCCACACCGTAGTTCACGGTGGATCAGACGCCGCACCAGCCGCGCCCATGTCCCCTGCTCGGGTCTCCCCCGCGCCGGAAAACATGATCGACACACGCGCTACGCTATGCACACCGAGGGGCCGTAGCCCAATTGGCAGAGGCACTAGGTTTAGGTCCTAGACAGTGAGGGTTCGAGTCCCTCCGGCCCCACCACCAACTCGCTGATCGAAGCCAGCGTCCCGGCTCTCACCCCGAGGCCCCACCGATTTCGCCCGCGGCACGGGCAGGTGGCGAAAGCGCCCTCGCTGCAGGGCAGTCGAAGGCGCTTTCGCTCTCACATCAGTCCGGCCCCGCTACGCGGCCCGGTTGTCCCGGTGTTCAGTTCGATCCGCGATCCAGACCTTGATGATCGCTTGCCGAGTCTCACCGAGGCGCTTGGCCTCACTGTCGAGCGACTCGATCATCCACTCCGGAAAGTCCACGTTGACTCGCCGCTGTTCAACATTCGGCCGTTGGACGGTCGTCATGTCAAGCTCGGACGTGACGTCCTCACCGCGGTCGAAGCGCTCGTCGAATTCCTCAGCCTTCATAGATCGCCACCTCCTCATCCCGCGCTCGGCGCACCGAAATGATCCTCGTTCGCTCGCCCCGGTAGTGCGGCGGAGTCACTTGCGGATGCAGGCGGTGAGCGGTGGGCGTGCTCGGCGACGGGCCGCGCCATTCCTCCACACGAACAGCCCCTTCACCAGGCCGCTCGCTCGGACTCGGCGCGTTCGGGCGCCGGGATCACCGCGCGTGAAGCCTTGCTCGGACCGGGCTTGACCTTGTCCCGAGGGCACGGTCTGGAGTGGTGGTGAGTCGCAACCACCACCGGACGAGGAGCAGACGATGACCAGCGCAGCGGAGATCGAGAACCGGATCGAGCAGCGGGGTGGGGGCTCGCGGTGGTTCCGCAGGCCGTTCCAGATCATCCGGGCGAATCTGGGCGCCTACCTGGCGCTGAACGCGATGGCCTACGGGTAGTTCCTGGTCGGGATGGGTGTGGGCCTGCTGCGGCCCGATCTCGTCGGCGCGAACATCGCATCGCTCCAGCAGGACGGGACGCTGGAGCTGGCCACCTGGGCGATGTCGAGCACCTGGCTGTTCAGCCTGACCATCCTCGTGGTCAACGCGGGCGGGATGAGCCTGGTGAACCTCCTGCTGCCCTCGGCGATCGTCCCGTTCGCGGGCATCGCCCTCTTCGCCTACTGGGCCTTCGACACCGGGGTGACGTTGGCGCCGGTCAACGACGTAGCGGCGTTGACCATGATCCCGCACTCGCTGACGGTCCTCATCGAGTTCCAGGCGTACGTCCTGGTGCTGCTCGGCGCCTACCGGCTGGGGATGTCGTGGCTGCGTCCCCGGACCGTCGGAGCCCGCAACCGCCGCCAGGGCTACCTCCGCGGGTTGCGGCAGGTCGGCTGGCTGAGCCTGCCCGCGCTCGCGCTGCTGGTCGTCGGCGCGATCTACGAGGCGATCGAGATCCTCCACCTGGTTCCGCTGCTGCTGTCTTGACCGTGCCCTCGGGGCAGGGTGTGGACTGGTTTCGCAAATCGCGCGCCGAGATGGGGGACGAACGATGGCGTGGAGCACTCGACAGCTCGCCGACCTCGCCGGCACGACGGTGAAGGCCGTCCGGCACTACCACGAGATCGGGTTGCTGGACGTGCCCGAACGCGCGTCGAACGGGTACAAGAAGTACGGGGTCTCGCACCTGATCCGGCTGGTGCAGATCAAGAGGTTGAGCGATCTGGGGCTGCCGCTGTCGCAGATCGCGGCGATGGGCAACGCCGGTGAGGACCCGACCGAGGCGATCTCCGTCCTGGACGCCGAACTCGAGGCGACGATCCAGCGGCTGACCCGGATCCGCGCCGAACTGGCCGTGATCCTGCGCCATCGCGCGTCGCCCGAGGTGCCACCCGGGTTCGCGCCGCTCGCCGACCGCCTCTCCGACACCCAGAAGGCCCTGCTGACGGTCTACTCGACGGTCTTCAGCGACGAGGACCTGGCGGAGTTCGGCAGGCTCCTGGGCGAGCGGGACGCCGTCGAGGAGGAGTTCGAGGCGCTGCCCGCGGACGCCAACGACGACGCGATCGAGCAACTCGCCCAGCGCTTGGCCCCGGTGGTCCGCCGCGGCCGCGAGGAGCACCCGCAACTGGAGAACCTGCTGGCGAACTCACCGCACGGCCAGAAGCTGGCCACGAACGCGATGGCGCACGCAGTCGCGGAGTTCTACAACTCCGCGCAGATCCGCGCGCTGCAACGCGCGAACGTCCTCCTGCAGCAGGACGCCGACGGCTTCAGCTGAAACCGGCTCCCCGCGACCGGCCCGCAGGTACCGTTCGGCGGCGTCGGCACTGATCGAGGGGGTTGTGCCCATGACGGCTCTGCACGTGAGCCCGGAATTCCCGTCTGTTCTCCGGCGAATCGACGGTCTCGGCGAGGTGCTCGACAGCAGCGCCGATGCCGCCGAGCGACGCGGGAACCTCAGCGAGGACGCCGCGCAGGGCCTGCTGGCGGCGGGAGCTGTTCGCGCTTCGCTGCCCGCGAGCCTCGGTGGTCACGAGTTCGCGCCGCGCCAGCTGATCGAGATGATCGAGATGATCAGCTACCACGACGCCGCGGCCGGCTGGACGATGATGGCGTTGCAGCACATCACCGGCACCACCGCCGCCTACCTCGACTCCGCCGCCGCGGAGGCCCTGTTCCCCGACGTCGAGCGCGGGGACCACGCGCTGCTGGCCGGGCACGGCACCAGACCGGGCCGGGCGGTCCCGGTGGACGGCGGCTACCTGGTGAGCGGCAGCTGGCAGTTCGCCTCCGGCATGGCGCTGGCCAGCCACGTCCACAGCTTGATCCTCATCGAGGGCAGCGGTGAACCTCGCGTGCTGGCGATGCCGAAGTCGCAGGTGACGCTGGTCGACAACTGGGACGTGCTCGGGCTGCGCGCCACGAACAGCATCGACTACCACTGCACCGACGTGTTCGTCCCGGCGGAGTTCACCTACTCGGCGACGACGACCGCGCCCGTCAACGGCGGCGCGGTGTACCGCGTCGGCCTGGTCAACATGGCCGCGATCGGGCACACCGGTTGGGCGCTCGGCGTCGGACGCCGGCTGCTCGACGAGCTGAGGTCCGCCGCTGCGCCCAAGTTCGGCACTGCCGGTGCGGCGGTGGACACCGCGCAGTTCCACGCCGAGTACGCGACCGCCGAAGCCGCGCTGCGCTCGGCCCGGGCGTGGGCGGTGCAGGTGTGGCAGGAGGTCGAGAGCACCTTGGACGCGGGCGAACCGCAGTCCACCGAGCAGGACACGATGATCCGGCTCGCCCTCGGCAACGCCACCAGAACCGCGCAGGAAGTCGGCCGCGCAGTGCACCGCTGGGCCGGAACGGCGGCGATCCGCCGGGGACCCATCGACCGCTACCTCCGCGATCTCGGCACCGGCTCCCAGCACATCACCTCCGGCCAGGTGGTCCTGCAGAACTGCGGGAAGTGGCTCAGCGGAGCACAACCCCGAGCGCGCTGGCAATTCCTCGACCTGGTCCCGTGATCTCGGGCGTCCGGGCATCCGCTCGTTCGTCGTGGGTGACGGGGCGGTATACCGTGGTGGGCGTGGTGGTTTCGCGGGCTGGAGGTCGTGGGTGGCGAGCGTGAAGGTCGTTCTGCTGGATGACGAGGACCTGGTGCGGTCCGGGATTCGGATGATCCTGGAGTCCGATCCTGAGATCCAGGTGGTGGCCGAGGCCCCGAACGGGGCCGGGGTCGTGGACCTCGTGGCGAAGCACTCGCCGGACGTGGTGCTCACCGACATCCAGATGCCGGAGGTCGGCGGGCTCGAGGTGACGCGGCGGATCACCTCGCTGCCCCATCCGCCCGCGGTCGGCGTGCTGACCACCTTCGACGTGGACGAGTACGTGCACGAGGCGCTGCAGAACGGGGCGGCCGGATTCCTGCTCAAGGACACCCGGCCGCACGAACTGGTCGCCGCCGTGCACACCCTCGCCGGTGGCGAGGCGATGCTGTCGCCGCGGATCACCCGCAAGCTGCTGACGACTTTCTCCTCCGGCGGCGGCGCCGCGCAGTCGGCGAAGTCCAAGATGGACAAGCTGACCGCGCGGGAGCGCGAAGTCGCCGTGGCCGTCGCGCAGGGTTCGAGCAACGCCGAGATCGCCGCCGACCTCTACATGAGCCACTCCACCGTGAAGGTCCACATCGGACGGATCATGCACAAGCTGGACGCCGTCAACCGGACCCAGGTCGCGATCATCACCCACGACGCCGGATTGGCCTAGGACTGGTCAACCATGCGGCGGAGCCGCATTCTCCGTCACCACCCCAGCAACCGGCACCGCCGCGGGTTCTGAGCGGCTTCGTGGCGAGCACGCCGTGACGCCGTGTATTGGACATGCACACGGAGCGGCGCGCGGAGTCCACGGAGCCGCTCAGGTTCCGCTACCCGCACCGCTGAGCAAAGTGACTCCATCAGTTCCTTCTAGCAGGTCGCGCGTCGCCTGTAGGCGTCGCCGCGTCCGATCACGAACCAGGCCAGGACGCCGAGGAACGGGGCGGCGAAGGCGATGACCAGCCAGACCAGGGTCATGCCGAAGGACAGCGGCGAACCGATGATGCTGACCACGGCGCAGACGAACAGCGCCAGCCAACCGATCAGCAGCAGCGCGATCAGCCCCATGCTGCCCACCGCGAACAGCTGCTCCGGGTCGCTGAAGAGCTTGCCCAGGTCCATTGCGTTTCCTCCCATGACGTTCGTCGTCGTTCGATCACCAACGCTAGGGATCCGGGGCCGCCGCGACGTCCTCCTACCCGCTCGTCCGAACTTGCCCGAAAGTCGTACGCGCCTCGGCCGGTCGGCGAACGTGCCGGGGAATCCGCGCAGCTAGAGTCGGCCCGGTGCGTGACGTCCTCGACCGAGAGCGCCTGCTGTCCTGGTGGGACGGCAAGGTGCACCGCCTGCTGATCGACCTCGCCGTCGCCGTGATGTTCGGCGGGGTGCTCAACACCGAGGCCACGCCGTGGGAGTTCTCCCTCCACGTGGCCGCCGGAGCCGCGCTGCTCGTGCGCAGGCGGTTCCCGCTGGTGACCGCCGGGGTGTCGGTCGCGGTGATCGCGTTCACCGCCTACCTGCCGCCGTCGTGGGTCGCGCTGTACTCCTACGCGCGCCGCCACGGTTCCGCTCCGTCGACCTGGGTCGTGGGCGTGGTGATCATCGCGACCGGGGTGGCGGCGAACATGGTCCGCTACCCCGGCGGCATGGGGTTCCCGACGCTGCTGAGCTTCGGCGTGAACTCGGCGCTCTACACCGTGCCCGCGATGCTCGGGTTGTGGCTGCACCAGCGGCAGGCGCTGCTGACCGCCGCCCGGGAGCGCGTCGAACGCGCCGAGCGGGAACGCGCGCTGCTCACCGGGCGGGCCGTCACCGAGGAGCGGCGGCGGATCGCGCGCGAGCTGCACGACGTGATCGCCCACCGGGCCAGCGTCATGTCGCTGCAGGCGGGCGCGCTCACCCTGCACGCGAAGGACGAGGGCACCGCCCAGACCGCGGAGATCATCCGCGACAACAGCGCGAAAGCCCTCACCGAGCTGCGCAGCATGCTGCGGGTGCTGCGGGAAGGCCCGTCCGACCTCTCCGAGGCGCCGGCCTTGGCCGACATCGCCGAGCTGGTGCGCGAAACCGGGTCCGGGGTGCGGTTGAGCATGCCCGGCGACCTCCCGCAGACCTCCGGGAGCACCGGGCGCGCGGCCTACCGGGTGGTGCAGGAAGCCCTGACGAACGCGGCGCAGCACGCACCCGGCGCGCCGGTGTCCGTCGTCGTCGAGGCCGACGACGAGCTCCGCGTCACCGTCACCAACGGCCCCGGTGAGCAGCCGCCGACAGCCGGACCCGGGTACGGGCTGCTCGGGATGCGGGAGCGCGTTGCGCTCGCGGGCGGATCGCTGGAGGTGGGGCCGACCGCGGACGGGGGCTTCCGGGTGGCGGCCGTGCTTCCGCGGTGACCGAAAGTCGTATCCGCTCGTAGCTGGAAGTCAGACGCCCGGCCCTCTCGGATCCGCGATTCTCGTTGCCGTGCGGGACATCCGATCCGACTTCGAGGAGCAGGGTTGATCACCATCCGGCAACTGACCAAGCGCTACGGCGACAAGCTCGCCGTGCACGACCTCACCTGCACGATCCGGCCGGGCGTGGTGACCGGCTTCCTCGGCCCGAACGGGGCCGGCAAGTCCACCACGATGCGGCTCATGCTCGGGCTCGACCGCGGCGAGGGCGAAGTCCTCTTCAACGGCCGCCGCTACCGCGACCTGCCGAACCCGGCGCGCGCGGTCGGGGCGCTGCTCGACGCGCGGGCCGTGCACCCGGGCCGCTCGGCGCACCAGCACCTGCGGATGATCGCCGCCGGCGCCGGGATCCCCGAGCAGCGGGTCCGCGAGGTGCTGGCCGCCGTCGGGCTCGACGAGGTGCGGTCCCGCCGCGTCGGCGGGTTCAGCCTCGGCATGCAGCAGCGGCTGGGCATCGCCTCGGCTCTGCTGGGCGATCCCGAGCACGTGATCCTCGACGAGCCGACCAACGGCCTCGACCCCGAGGGCGTGCGCTGGATCCGGTCGCTGCTGCGCAACCTCGCCGACGAAGGCCGGACCGTGTTCGTCTCGTCGCACCTGCTGTCCGAGATCGCGCAGCTCGCCGACGATCTCGTGGTCATCGGCGAAGGCCGGTTGATCGCCGCCGAACCGGTGCGCGACTTCATCACCGCGCACACCCGCACCCACGTCGTCGTGCGCACCCCGGAGGCCGACCGGTTCCGGGAGTGGCTGCGCCAGGCCGGGTTCCAGGTCCAGCCGGAGGACGCCGACGCCCTCGTGGTGGACACCGGCGACGTGGACGCGGTCAGCGCCGCGGCGCGGCAGGCCGGCGTTCCGGTCCGCGAGCTCCACACGCGTCGCAGCAGCCTCGAAGACGCGTTCTTCAACGCCACCGCCAACGCCACCAGCTACCGGGGAGAAGCAGCATGACGACGACCGAGGTGTCGACCGATCGCGGTGTCCGGCGCGCTCTGGGGTACGAGTGGGCCGCGTTCCGGACCTTGCGGTCCAACTGGGTGTTGATGGGGTCCGCGCTGGTCGTGCAGCTCCTGCTCACGTTCGTCGCGCACGACTCCCGCGACCACGGCGACATCACCTTCGCCAAGGTGCTCTCGGTCGGGTGGCTGTTCGTCGCGCTCGTGGCGGCGCTGGGCGTGAACGCTTTCGGGACCGAGTACCGGTACCGGACGATCACCACGACCGTGCTCACCGCGCGGTTGCGTGGACGCGTGCTGCTGGCCAAGGCGATCGTGGCCACCGCTGCCGCCGTGGTGACCGAAGTGGTGGTGCTCTCGGCGTCCTGGCTGCTGCTCGCGGTCCTCGGAGCGGCGCCGACCGTGTCGACCTCGCTGCTGTCGGGCACGGGGGTCCTCGTCTACGCCGCGCTGATGACGCTGATCGGGCTCGCGCTGGCCGTGCTGCTGCACGGATCGGTGCTGCCGATCGCGGTGCTGGTGGTGTGGCCGGAGATCGAGATGTTCCTGATCAACCGGCTGGACCTGCCGGAGTGGCTGCACGCCGTGCTGCAGCCGTGCTACTCGGCCCGCCGGTTGATCAGCGAGTCGCCCGAGTGGCCGGGGGCGCTGCCGATGCTGGGGCTGGCGGCGGTGCTGCTCGGTGCCGCGGGCATCGTCCTGAACCGCCGCGACGTGTGAGTACGGTGACGGACGTGCCGGTCGAACGGAAGCGCTCGTGGTTGTCGTGGTGGGACGGTTCGCTGCGGTCGCTGCTGTTCGACCTCGCCGTCGCGGGAGCCCCGGTCGCGGGCGAGTTCTACGCGCACGGCGGGCGCCTCAGCGACACCTCTCCCCTGGCGATCGCCGCGCTGACCACCGGATTCCTCGCGCTGGTGGTGCGGCGGCGCTTCCCGTTCGCCGTCGCCCTGGTGATGGCCGTGGCGTCGCTGCCCGCCAATACCGTCATCGGGCCGGTGGAGGTCGCGCTGTACACGGTGGCGAGCCGGTGCGGGTCGCGCCCGGCGACGTGGGTGGCCGTCGGCGTTCACCTGCTGGCCCTCGTGCCGACCGTGGCGCGGTGGGGCGAGCTCCATCTCGGGCCGACGACGACCATCGTGGTGGGCCACGTCGTCGTGCCGGTGCTGATCGGGCTGTGGGTGTTCGGGCGCCGGGGCGTGCTGATCGACTACCAGGAGAAGGCCGAGCAGGTCGAGCGCGAGCGGAAGTTGCTGGCCGAGCGCGCCGTGGAGGCGCAGCGGCGCGAGATCGCCCGCGAGATGCACGACGTCGTCGCGCACCGCATCGGCGTGGTGTCCCGGCACGCCGACGTGCTGGCGGCCAACGCCACCGACGAGCGCAGCGCCGAGCTCGCCGAGATCATCCGGTCCACCAGCGCCACCGCGATGTCCGAGCTGCGCGAGATGCTGCGCGCGCTGCGCGACGACACCGAACCGGAACCGGCCTCGGCGAGCACGACCGGCATCGTCGACCTCGTCTCCGGCGCCGCCGAGGCGGGGGCGAACGTGCGGCTCGACATGCCCGAGCCCGCCCCTGAGGTCCCGCCCGAGGTGGGGCGCGCCGCGTACCGCGTGGTGCAGGAAGCGCTCACCAACGCCGCCAAGCACGCCCCGCACGCGGCCGTGCAGGTCACGGTGCGGTCCGACGACGACGAGCTGGCGGTGACGGTGACCAACCGCCGCAGCCCGCGCGGTCACGACGTCGCGCTGCCCACGTCCGGGTTCGGCCTGGTCGGGATGCGCGAGCGGGTCGCGCTCACCGGGGGGAAGCTGCAGACCGGGCGCACCGGCGAAGGCGGGTACCGGGTGCACGCCACCTTCCCCCTCGACGAGGAGCCCGCCTCTCCCGAGTGACCGCACCAGGGGGCGGTTCTGGCGAGAACCGGCCCGGTTTCCCGGTCCTCGAGCGATGAGTTCTCGGGGTGGTCCTGGTCTGCACGGGAGACGTGTGGAGAAAGGACGGAACCATGTCGGATCTGATGGTGGACTTCATCGTGTCGCTCGACGGGTACGCGGCAGCGGAGGGCTGGCCCGGGTTCTGGGGGATGGAGGGGCCGGAGTACCTCGACTGGATCGCGAGCAGCGACGAGAAGGAGCACGTCTCGCTCATGGGCGCGACGACCTACCGGCTGATGTCGGGATTCGCCGTCGAGGCCCCTGCCGAACCGGGCCTGGCCGAGTTGACGGCGATGCCCAAGGTCGTCTTCTCGTCCACCCTGACAGCTCCGTTGACCTGGGAGAACAGCGAGCTCGTCACGGGTGACGCGGTCGAGGCCGTCCGGGAGCTGAAGCAGCGCGAGACCCGGCCGCTGCGCACCATCGGCAGCCTCGCCCTGAGCCGCTCGCTGCTGGAGGCCGGCGTGGTGGACCGGTTCCGGCTGGTCATCTTCCCGGTCATCACCGGCAAGACCGGGCGGGAGCGCATCTTCGACGGCTACCCCGACATCAAGCTCGACCTGATCCGCAGCCGCACCTTCGACGACCGGCTCCAGCTGCTGGAGTACGCCCCCACGGTCCTCGACGGCCCACCCGGCGCCTGACCGTCAGCGCCGGCTGACGGCTCGTTCGACCGCGGCGACGTAGTCGTCGAACTCGGCGGTGGGCACGCCGTCCTTCACCAGGGCGTCGCGCTGAGCTCTGGTGAGCTCCAGCTGGACGCCCTGCCCGCGGGCGTTGCGGTTGCCGATGTTGTCGGGGCTGTCACCGGCGAGCTCGTCGGGGACGGTGTCCGGCGCGTCGAAGCCCGCCGCGCGGAGCTCGGCGCGGACGGCGTCGCGCAGCTCGGCGGCGAGGCCGCCGACGTAGGTGGTGGCGGTGTCACCGGCGGCCCCGTGCCAGGACACGGTGTAGCGGGAACCGGAGACGAGGTCGCTGATCATGGGCTCGTCGAAGTTCGTGGAGGTGATGTGCAGGACGCTGTTGCCCGACGGCTTGATCCCCTCGAACGTGCCGAAGCCGTGGCCGCCCGAGGTGGCCGCGCGGTCGGCGAGTTCGGTGGTGGGGCGCTCGATCCCGCCGCCGTGGATGGCGATGTGGACGAGGTCGGTCTCCCCGCCGCGCACCTCGCGGCGGTAGTCGACGCCTTCGGTCTCGTGGGCGGCGAGCTCGGCGTAGTCGGCGTAGGTGTCCTCCGCCTCGGCCACCGGAGCGACGGCGAGCGCGAGGAGCGCCGCAGCGGTCGCGGACGCGGTCCTGATCATCATCGGCTTCCCCCTCAGCCCCGAAGAGTGAACGGGACGGATGATATGCGGCGAAGTGCGCTGAAGCAGGTGAATGGCGGGAACTCCTCAGTCGGCCAGGAGCGCCTCGATCCGGTGCTGCTCGACGAGCTCCTCGTGGTCCGAGGGGTCCGCCTCGACCAGTTCCGCTGAGCACCCCGTCACTTCACCGATGGGCCGCAGCAGTTCCAGCGCCTTCAGGCGGGTGGTGAGCACCCCGATCACCAGGGCGGCCCGCTCCGGGTCGGACGGGTCGTCGGCGACGCCGAGGCTCCACGGGATCTCGCACGGGCCGCGATGCCACTCGTCGGGGCACAGCAGGCGCGCGATCGGGTCCTGCGCCGCGATCGCCTCGGCGAGGCTCGCGAATCCGTCGACTCGGATCTCGTAGACGCGGGCGTGGTTCATCCGTTCCCCCAAGGTGATGTGGTCGTGCGGACCAGCATCGCGCTGCGGAGGACCGGCGGGTTCCGGGGCCTCCCGGAGATTTCCCCCGAGGGGCCCCGGATTCGCGCCTAGCCGAGGTCGAGGATGGCGTAGCCGAAGCCGGGAACCGCCAGCGTGCGACCGCTGATGCGGACACCGCTGTTCTCGACGGGGGTCGCGTGCGCGAGGCGGTCGTCGGGCACGTCGACCGAAACCGGGTTGCGGCTCGGGTTGATCGTGACCAGGAAGCGGTCGCCGCGCAGGTAGGTCAGCGGGTAGCCGTCGTGGAAGACCCGCGCCGAACCGGCGCTGCCGAGCTCGGGGTGGCGCTTGCGCAGCGCGATGACCCGCTGCACGAGGTTCAGCAGCGAGCCCGGGTCGGCGAGCTGGCCTTGGACGGTCGGCCGGTTCGGGTCGGGGTCCTGCGGGATGTAGAGCTTGTCGGTCGGAGCGGTGGAGAACCCCGCGTTGGGCCCGTCGTTCCACTGCATCGGCGTGCGGTTGCGCTGCCGCCCGGCGCTCCCCTCGACGTCGGGCAGGCCTTCGATCAGCCGCATCCCGATCTCCTCTCCGTAGTACAACGTCGGAATCGTCGGCCAGGTCAGCCAGAACGCGAACGCGGCCGGGATCTCCTCGGGCTTGCGGACGCCGTTGTTCAGCCGGGTCGCGCCGTCGTGGTTCGCCGAGGGCAGCAGCACGTGCCCGGGGCGTCCGATGGTCTGCTCGGTCTGCTGCCAGGCGTCGACGAAGGTCTTGGCGGTGCCGGTCCCGTCCGCTCCGAAGTAGGGGTTGTCCTGCCACAACGACTTCCACGGCGCGCCGTCGCCGGGCCCGTTGACGGGCAGGAAGAAGTCGCCGTCGAAGCCCGCTGGGACCGAGGTCGCCGGGTCGCCCCACTCGGCGATCATCACCGCGTCGGGGTGCTCCTCGCCGAGCCACGCGCGCATCTCGCCCCACAGCTCGCCGGTTTCGACCCAGCCCGGGTCGTCCTTGACCAGCGTCGCGGCCAGGTCGCAGCGGAAGCCCGAGATGCCCAGCCGGAGCCAGTGGTCCATCACTTCGCGCATCGCTTCGCGGTTGCGCCGGGGGCCTTCGGCGTCGACCGGCTGACGCCACGGTTCATCCGGATGCATGCGCGCGTAGCCGTAGTTGATGGCGGGCTGGGTGTCGTAGTAGTTCTTCAGGAACGCGCCTTCGCGCGGGCCGGGCGAGGCGACGAAGTCCTCCGGCAGGCTGCCGTCGGGCGGCAGCTGGTCGGGCGTCGCCCACACGTAGCGGCTGTCGGCGGGGTCGTTCAGCGAGTTCAGGAACCACGGGTGCTCCTCCGACGTGTGCCCCGCGACCAGGTCGAACAGCACTCGGATGCCGCGCGCCTTCGCCGCCTCGACCAGGGTGGCCACGTCGTCCTCGGTCCCGTAGCGCGGGTGCACGCCGACGTAGTCGGTGATGTCGTACCCGGCGTCGGTGAACGGCGACGGGTACACCGGGTTCACCCAGATCGCCGTCACACCGAGCCACGCCAGGTGGTCGAGGTGCTCGGTGATGCCCCGCAGGTCGCCGATCCCGGTCCCGTCGGTGTCGGCGAAGCTCTGCGGGTACACCTGGTAGAGCACGGCGTCGGCCAGCCACGAGGGCTGACCGGACGCCGCCGCGGGACTCACCCGAGCGATCGGCAGCGCGGCGGCTCCCGCGAGCACCGCGCCCGTACCGACCATGAACGACCGCCTCGACACCACTGCACCCAGCTCCCGTCTGAATACGTATTCATGCGCGGCGCCGAATCTACGTCATCCGAGTCGATCGGGGAAGACGCCTGCGCGATCACGCCCCGAGGTCGATCACCGCGTAGCCGAAGGCGGGGACGGTGAGGTTCTGGCCGTCCACGGTGACACCGCTGTCCTCGACCGGAGTGCCGCTGGGCGCCCGCTCGTCGGGCACCGAGACGCTCACCTGGTTCCGGCTGGGGTTGACGGTGACCAGGAAGCGGTTGCCGCGCAGGTAGGTCAGCGGATAACCGTCGTGGAAGACCTGCACGTCGACGGCGGTTCCGAGCTCGGGATTCGACTGGCGCAGCGCGATGAGGCGTTGCACCAGGTTCAGCAGCGATCCCGGATCACCGTGCTGCGACTCGACGTTCGGCCGGTTCGGGTCGGGATCCTGCGGCAGGTAGAGCTCCTCGGCGGGCGGGGTGGAGAAACCGGCGTTGGGACCGGTGTTCCACTGCATCGGCGTGCGGTTGTTCTGGCGCCCGTTGCTGCCTTCCACGTCCGGCAGTCCGTCGATCAGGCGCATGCCGATTTCCTCGCCGTAGTAGATCAGCGGGACGATCGGCCAGGCCAGCCAGAACGCGTAGGCAGCCGGGATCTCCTCCGGCTTGCGGACGCCGTTGTTCAGCCGCAGCGCGGTTCGTGGTTGGCCGAGGGCAGGATCACTCCCCCGGGCCTGCCGATGGCCTCCTCGGCCTCGTTCCACGCGTCGATGAAGATCTTCGCGGTGCCGGTTCCGTCGGCGCCGAAGTACGGGTTGTCCTGCCACAACGACTTCCAGGCCTCGCCGGTCTGGAAGAAGAAGTCGCCGTCGAACCCGGCCGGAACCGCGACCTTCGGATCACCCCACTCGGAGACCAGCACGGCGTCGGGGTGGTTCTCGTCGAGGCAGGCCGCCATCTCGCCCCAGAGCTTGCCGGTCTCGACGAGGTCCGGGTCGTCCTTGATCAGGCTGGCCGCCATGTCGCAGCGGAAGCCCGAGATCCCCAGCTGCAGCCAGTGGTCCATCACCTCGCGCATCGCTTCGCGGTTGCGCTTGGGCCCTTCGGCATCGACCGGCTGACGCCACGGCTCGTCCGGGTTCATCCGCGCGTAGCCGTAGTTGATCGCCGGTTGGGTGTCGTAGAAGTTCTTCAGGAACGCGCCGGGGCGAGGCCCGGGCGAGGCGACGAAGTTCTCCGGCAGCTCACCGCCGGGGAACTGCTCCGGTGGCACCCAGACGAACCGACTGGACCAGACCATTCACGGTTGCCGGTTTTATCCTGGACATCTAATATCCGGGTTATGCGGATGAGCGAGGGTGTGGAGTGGGCGGTGCACAGCTGCCTGAACCTCGCGTGGCTGGGCGAGGAGCGCGCCGTGCCGGCGGCCAAGCTGGCCGCGTTCTACGAACTGCCCGCCGCGTACCTGAACAAGCAGCTCCAGGCGCTGGCCCGCGCCGGGATCGTCGCCTCGACGTCCGGCCCGCGCGGCGGTTTCCGGCTCGCCCGGCCGCCGGAGAAGATCACGCTGATGGACGTGGTCGCCGCGATCGAGGGCGAGGAGGAGGCCTTCCGCTGCACCGAGATCCGGCGCCGGGGCGGCTCCGACAGCGGCGAGCGCAACGGCCCGCCGTGCGCGATCCACACCTCCATGCGCAAGGCCGAGCTCGCCTGGCGCCGGGAGCTGGCGTCGCAGACCATCGCCGGCATCGCGTCCACGGTGGAGGACCACTCCCCGGCCGCGCCCGAGCGGGTTCGCCGCTGGTTCGGCGACACCCGCACCTGATCGAAACCCCTCCTCCGGCAGGGGTTCTCGCAGCAATCAATTCTGGATGGAAAATGTCCGAGATGAGGAGATGACGATGCAGGGACGGATCGACGACCTCCCCGCCAAGGCGGGCGACGGGTACAAGGCGATGCGATCGCTGGAGATCTACCTCGCAGGCAGCGGGGTCCCGAGCGGATTGCAGCACCTGGTCAAGCTGCGGGTGAGCCAGATCAACGGCTGCGCCTTCTGCGTCGACATGCACAGCAAGCACGCCAGGCAGGAGGGCGAGACCGACGAGCGGCTGTTCGGGGTCGCGGCCTGGCGCGAGTCGCCGCACTTCACCAGCGCCGAGCGGGCGGCCCTCGACCTGGCCGAAGCGGGCACCCGGCTGGCCGACAACCCGCACGGCGTGCCCGACGAGGTCTACGAGCGGGCGCGCGCCGAGTTCGACGAGCCGACGCTGACCGCGCTGATCATGCTCATCGCGGCCATCAACGCCTGGAACCGGATCAGCGTGATCAACCGGACGGTGCCCGGTACCCACACGCCCCGATGAGGGATCGCCGGGCGGCCTCCCACGCGGCCGCCCGGCGACGACCTCAGTCCACCAGCATGTCCTCGATGGTGATCGGGATGTGGCGGACCCGGATCCCGGTGGCGTTGCTGACCGCGTTGGCGACCGCGGCGGCCACGCCGACCGTGCCGATCTCGCCCAGGCCCTTGGCGCCCACCGAGTTGTGCAGGGTGTCCGGGTACTTCACGAACTCCACGTCGACCTCGGGGATGTCGGCGTTGACCGGCAGCAGGTAGCTCGCGAAGTCGCCGTTGGCGAGCCGGCCGCTGCCCTCGACCTCCATCGCCTCGTGCAGCGCCGCCGAGACGCCCCAGATCATGCCGCCCTGCAGCTGGCTGGTGGCCAGCTTCTCGTTGATGATCCGGCCGCAGTCGAACACGCCGAGCATCCGCGACACCCGGGTCTCGCGCGTCCACTTGTGCACCTTGACCTCGACGAACTGCGCGCCGAACGAGCTGAAGGAGTGCTTGGTCAGCTCCTCGCCCGGCGCCGAGGTCCCGCTCACCGACACCGACTCGCGCCCCAGCGCCCGCAGCAGCTCGCCGAAGGTGATCGACTCGTCGCCGGCGAACAGCTCGCCGTGCGCGTAGGTGACCTCCTTGCCCGCGAACGGCGCTCCCGGCCCGGAAGCCAGCGCGGTGAGCTCGTCGACCGCGGCGGTGGCCGCGAGCTGGATCGCGGTGCCGACGCTGGCCGTCGCGGTCGAACCGCCCGACAACCCGCCCGGCGGCAGCGCCGAATCGCCCAGCTGCGGCGTGATCCGCTCCTCGGGCAGGTCCAGCGACTCCGCGCCGATGTGCGACATCACCGTCAGCAGACCGGTTCCCGGGTCGGCGCCGCTGGTGGAGACGACCGCGGTCTCGTCGGCCCGCAGCTCGATGCCGACCGTGGCCGGGAACCGCAGCGCCGGGAACATGGCCACCGCCACGCCCATGCCGACCTGCCAATCGCCCTCGGTGCGGCCCTGCGGGCTGCGGTTGGCCCAGCCGAAGCGCTGCGCGCCGACGTCGAAGCACTCGTCGAGGTGCTTGCTCGACCACTGCAGGTCCTTGCCGGGCGGCGCCGTCGAGTTGTTGCGCTTGCGCAGTTCGATCGGGTCCATGCCCAGCTCGACCGCCAGCTCGTCGATCGCGCTCTCCAGCGCGAACGAACCCGGCGCCTCACCGGGAGCGCGCATGAACGTCGTCGGCGGGACGTTCAGCGGCACGATCCGCTGCGACACCGCGAGGTTCGGCGTCGCGTACCACTCCAGCGAGGTGCCGTGCGAGGTCGGCTCTACAAACGAGCGGGCCGCGTCGGTGGTGCACCACGAGTCGTGCCGGACCGCGATCAGCCGGCCGTCGCGGTCGGCGCCCAGCGCCACCCGCTGCCGCGTGGCGGCGCGGCCGGCGGTCACCGTGAACACCTGCTCACGGGTCAGGGTGGCCTTGACCGGGCGCCCGAGGGCGCGGCTCGCCGCCGCCGCCAGGAACGCCGGCGTGGAGGTCTTGCCCTTGCCGCCGAAAGCGCCGCCCACGTACGGGTTCACGACGTGGACCTGCGCGACGTCGACGCCCAGTGCGGTGGCCATGTCGGCGGCGACCATGTGCGAGCCCTGGTTCGGCGTGTAGAGCGTGAGCTCGCCGCCCTCCCACACCGCGACCGCCGAGTGCGGCTCCATCGCGGCGTGGTTCTGGGTCGCCGTCGAGTAGGTCTGGTCGACGACGACCGGGCTGGCCTCGAAGGCCTCCGCGATGGAGGTCACGCCGGAGTCCTCGTCGAGGATCTCCAGGTCTTCGCGGTCCGGCGCCCTCTCCGCCTCGGCCAGGCTGTCCTCGAACGAGGTCTTGGCGGGTTCGGTCCGGTAGCCGGTCTCCACCAGGGTGGCGGCGTCGCGCGCCTGCTCGAAGGTCTCGGCGATGACGAAACCGATCGGCTGGCCGTAGTAGGCGACCTCGCGGTTCTGCAGCGGAACCCACGTCTCGCCCAGCATCGAGCTCGGCGTGGCCAGTTCCAGGTTGTCGAACGGCGTGTAGACGCCGAGCACACCGGGCGCGCTCTTGGCCGCGGTGACGTCCATGCTCTCGATCTCGCCGCGCGCGATCGTGCTGAGCACGAGGTAGCCGTGGACCATGCCGGGGAGGTTGTTGTCGGCCCCGTACTTGGCCTGGCCGGTGACTTTCAGCGGGCCGTCCAGCCGAGCGGTCACAGCTGCATCCCTCCGGTGGTTTCGAGCAGGGCGCGGACGATCGTCCGCTTCAGCAGGGACACCTTGAACGCGTTGCCGGACAACGGCTTCGCGCCTTCAGCGGCGAGCGCCGCGGCGGCTTCGAAGGTCTCCTGGGTGGCGCGCTTGCCGCTCAGCACGTCCTCGACGACGCCGAGCCGCCACGGCACCGTGGCCACGCCGCCGACCGCGACGCGGGCGTCGGCGATCACGCCGTCGTGGACGTCGAGCGCCACGGCGGCCGAGGTCAGCGCGAACTCGTAGGACTGCCGGTCGCGGACCTTGACGTAGGTGGAGTTGGTCGCCCAGTCCAGCTTCGGCACGACGACCTCGCCGATCAGCTCGCCCTCGCGCAGGTCGTGCTCGGCCTCCGGGGTCTGGCCCGGCTGCAGGTAGAAGTCGGCGAGCTTGACGGTGCGCTCACCGGCGGCGCTGACCAGCCGGAGCTCGGCGTCCAGGGCGACCAGCGCGACCGCGAGGTCGCTGGCGTGGGTGGCCACGCACGCGTCGCTGGTGCCGAGGATCGCGTGCATCCGGTTGGCGCCCTCGACCGCCGGGCAACCGCTGCCCGGATCCCGCCGGTTGCAGGGCGAGTCGACGTCGCGGAAGTACCCGCAACGCGTGCGCTGCACGAGGTTGCCGCCGATGCTGGCCATGTTCCGCAGCTGCTGCGAAGCGCTCTGCAGCAGCGCGCGCGAGATCGCCGGGTAGACACCGGGATTCGCGGCCACGTCGCTCATCCGCTCCAGCGCGCCGATGCGCAGCCCGTCGGAGGTGTCGATCCCGCGCAGCGGCAGGCCGTTGATGTTCTGCACCCGCTGCGGGGTGAGCACGTCGAGCTTCATCAGGTCGACGAGCGTGGTGCCGCCGGCCAGGAACGTGCCGGTGCCGCCGACCGCTTCGTCGATCGTGGTGGGTGCGGTCAGTTCGAAGGAGCGCATCAGCCCGCCTGCCTCGCCTGTTGCACTGCCGCGACGATGTTCGGGTAGGCCGAGCAGCGGCAGATGTTGCCGGACATGAACTCGCGGACGTCCTCGACGTCCTGCTCGACGGCCGCGACGGCCGACATGACCTGGCCGGACGTGCAGAAACCGCACTGCAGCGCGTCCTGGTCGAGGAACGCCCGCTGCACCGGGTGCAGCGACTCGCCGTCGGCGAGCCCTTCGACGGTGATCACCGGCTGCTGCACGGTGGCCGCCAGCGTGAGGCAGGACAGGACGGGCCGGCCGTCGACGTGCACCGTGCAGGCGCCGCACTGACCCCGGTCGCAGCCCTTCTTGGGGCCGGTGATGCCGAGCTTCTCGCGGAGCGCGTCGAGCAGGGTCACGCCGGGGTCGACGCTGAGCTCTTCCGTCCTGCCGTTGATTTCCAGTGAGAGGTCCACAGAATCTCTTCCCCGCCCTTCCGTCAGGGGCGGAGGGCGGAATGCTCGTGGTGGTGGGAGCTAGACTCAAAAACCTGGAACGGATACTCATCCGGTTCAGGTGGAACCGAAGCTACCGGATTCTTATCCGCTTCGCAACGAGTGTTCTCACCCTCAAGACTGCCCAGGGTCGGCGAGCGGTGCACTACATTCCGGGTGAAGACCAGGTTGCCGACCGGGGAGGGACGCGATGACGACCGGCTCGGTGAACCCACGCCGCGCGGACACCCGGCGCAACCACGAGGCCATCCTCGGGGTCGCCGCGCAGTCGCTGGCCTGCTCCGAACGCGTCTCGTTCAACCACATCGCCAAGCAGGCAGGCGTCGGCGTGGGCACGGTGTACCGGCACTTCCCGACCCCGGAATCGCTGATCATCGCCGTCTACCGGCGCGAACTCGAGCACCTCGGCGACGTCGTCCCGGAGCTGCTGGAGCGGCACGAGCCCGAACAGGCCTTCCGCACCTGGGTCACCGACCACCTCGCGCACTACATGATGACCAAGCGCGGCCTGGCCAAGGCGCTGGCCGCCGCGACGTCCTCCCCCGCCGAACTCCCGGTCAACGCGCACGAAACCCTGGTCGAGGCGCTGAGCGCGCTGCTGCGCGCCAACGCCGAAGCGGGCAACCTCCGCCCGGACCTCAACCCGGAAACTGTTCTGCGCGGCCTCGGCGGCCTGCTCTACCTCGACCCCAAGCGCGACTGGCGAACCGAAACCAGCGACCTCCTCGACCTCCTCTGGCGAGGCATGCGCGCCTGACCGGAGCCGGCCGGCGCTGCCGAAGAAGACCGAGGCCAACGACCCCACCGGCAGGGCGTGCGCGTCCGATCACCCGGCGAGCGCGTCCAGTTCGGACTTGGACCGGTTCTGCGAGTACGTCGCCACCAAGCGCGAGATGGCCGAAGCGCTGCGCGCGGTCATGTCGTCGATCTCGCTGTCGGAGAAGCGCGCCGAACTCGGCGAGGCGGCTCGAGCCGTCATCGAGGCCGGCGCCGCCGAGGGTTCGCTGCGCTCCGACGTCCTCCCCGAGGACGTCGTGACCGGCATCGTCGGCATCTTCCTCGCCACGAGCCCCGACCAGCCCGAACAAACCACCCGCCTCCTCGACCTCATGCTGGACGCCCTCCGCCCCTGACCACCCCACCGAGTGAGCCTTTTCGAATTTCGCGCGAAATTCGACCCGGCCTCGCGTGACTCGAATTTCGCGCGAAATTCGAGTCACCCTGCGCACGGGTCCCGTAGCACTCGGAAAATCGGTTGCTGGGGTGGGGTTCGAGGGGGACGCTGCCGGGGTGGAGTTCGCCGAGGTGCCGGTCGGGGAGCCCGGGTGCGGGCCTTACGGGGTCGCAGCCGGGGTGGACGGCGAGGTGTGGTGCACGGAGGTGCACCAGGGCCGGGTCGGGCGCTTGGGGCCCGACGGCGATTACCTGGGTTTTCAGGTCGGACCGGTCGACTCGCGGCCGACCGTGATCGTCGCCGGGCCCGACGAGGCGATGTGGTTCAGCCTCTACCAGGGAAATCGCATCGGACGAATCGGTTTCGACGGATCGGTGCGCGGGTTCGGCGTGCCGGGCGCCAACCCGTACGGGCTCGCGGTCGGCCCGGATTCGGCGCTGTGGTTCACCGCGATGAACACCGACCGGGTCGGGCGGATCACCGCGGACGGCACGATCACCGAGTTCGACCTCCCGACGCCGGGCGGGTTCCCGTCGATGATCACCACCGGACCGGACGGCGCGCTGTGGTTCACGCTCAACCAGGCCAACGCGATCGGCCGGATCACTCCCCGGGGCACCGTGCGCACCTTCCCGCTCCCCACGGCGAACGCGGCACCGGTCGGGATCACCGCCGACGCCGACTCCCTCTGGTTCGTCGAGATCGGTGCAGGTCAGATAGGCCGCATCACCCCGGAGGGGGACATCGTCGAGCACCCGCTGCCGGACCGCTCAGCCCGGCCGCACGCGATCACCGCGGCGCCCGACGGCTCCTGCTACTTCACCGAGTGGGCCGCGGGCCGCGTCGGGCGCATCACCCCGGACGGGACCATCAGCACCTGCGCCCTGCCCCATCGGAACTCCGAACCCCACGGCCTCACCGTCACCCCGGACGGAATCCTCTGGACCGCGCTGGAATCCGGCTCGCTGGCCTGGGCAAAGATCTAGTCCGCGACCGCCGCAGCTCGGTCGAGCCTCAGCCGAGGGCCGTTCTACCGCGACCGGACACAATGAACGTTGATCGCGGGCAATCCTGGGAAGAACCGTCCCCTCAACAGGACGTCGACACCCGAGCCCGCCGGGATCAGCCCAGCCATTCGAGGGTCGCCGCGGTGAGGGCTTTGACCCCGGTGGTGAGGGTGGGTTCGCGCTCCGGTGCGAAGTGGGGCGAGTGGTTGGCGGGGATCCGCTGGGCGACCTCGTCCGCCGCCTGGGCGGACTGGAAGGCGGCGGGATCGGTGCCGCCGAAGAACCAGTAGCAGGTGGGCACCCCTGCCTCGGCGCCGAAGAGCCCGACGTCCTCGCTGGCCATCGCGGGCGGGAGGTCGACGACCGCGTCGTCCCCCAGCGCGGCGCGCAGGGCACCGGCGGTGCGCGTGGTCGCTCCCGGATCGTTGACCAGCATCGGGAAGCTGGTGAGCTGCTCGAACTCGGGCTCCCGCTCGGCACCCGAGGCCACGGCCTCGGCGCGGACGATGCGGTGGACGGCGGCGAGGACCCGCTCGCGGACGCGTTCGTCGAAGGAGCGGATGTTGACCAGCAGCTCCGCCTGGTCCGGGATGATGTTCTCCTTCGTGCCCGCCCGGATCGAGCCGACCGTGACCACCGCCGTGTCGTCGCCGGCGACCTCCCGGGAGACCACGGTCTGCAGCCGCAGCACCGTCGCCGAAGCCATCACCACCGGGTCCACGGCGTTCTGCGGCTGCGAACCGTGGCCGCCGCGGCCGAACATGGTGATCTTCAGGCCGTCGGCGGCCGACATGCTCGGCCCGCTCATCATGCCCACGAACCCGCTCTGGAACGGGAACACGTGCTGCCCCAGGCACACGTCCGGTCGCGGGAAGCGCTCCAGCAGCCCGTCGTCGAGCATCGCCCGAGCCCCGGCCCCGATCTCCTCAGCGGGCTGGAACACCGCCACCACCGTCCCCGACCAGCGAGAACGCGCGGTGACCAGCAGGTCCAGCGCCCCCAGCAGGCAGGTGACGTGCATGTCGTGCCCGCAGGCGTGCATCACCGGGACGTCCGAGCCGTCGGAGGCGGTGGCGCGCTGCGTGCTGGCGTAGTCCAGCCCGGTCTGCTCCTGCACCGGCAGCGCGTCGAAGTCCGCCCGCAGCAGCACCGTCGGCCCGTCCCCGTTGCGCAGCACCCCCACCACGCCGGTGCCGCCGACGCCGGTGGTGACCTCCAACCCGAGCTCGCCGAGCCGCCGCGCGACCTCCGCCGCTGTCCGATGCTCCTGGAACGACAGCTCCGGATGCGCGTGGAGGTCCTCGTACAGCGCGGTCAGGTCATCGCGGATGTCGTCCAGCCGCTTGAAAACGTCGTCCACTGCGCCCTCCGGTGTTCACTGCCTACCCGCATGATTGCGGCCCGAACGGCTGCCCGGAAGGCCAGACCAGGCTCTCCTGGACCGGCCGACCGTCTGGCTCCAGCCGCAAGATCGGCATCGCCTTGTCCACGGGGTTGCCCTGGACCGCGGGATCGGTCTTGTAGGCGATTTTGCCCGTAGCACCGGAGAACGCACCTCCGCAGTCGAACTTCTTGATCCAGTCCGCCACCAGCTGGTAGTTCTCCGCAGCGGTCTCGAACCCGCGTGCGGCAGCGGTGGCGACCAGCACCGCGTCGTGCATCGACATCGCGTAGCCGTCGACCAGGGCGTCCTCCCCCAGCTCCCACTGCTTGAACGCATCCTCGAACTTCTGGTACTCGGCCTGGTTGTCCGGCTGGGGCGGGACGGCGCGGTCCCACTGGTCCTTGGTGGCGACGCTGGTGTAGAAGACCCTGACCTGCTTCGGTGCGAACACGGGCAGTGGCCGGTTCAGGAGGCTGCTGGCGTCATCGCTGGTGATGATGTCCAGGTTGAGATCGTTGACGCAGATGCCGTTCGCCGCGATGGTCCGCAGGAACACCTCCAGGACGGCCCCTCGGCCGGCGAAGTAGACCTGGTCGGGTTGCTCGGCACAGATCCTGGAGAAGACGTCGGCGAACATCTCCTCCATGTACTTCTCGCGCGTGACCGTGTTCAGATCGGTCGGGAGTCGAAGGGCTGCTCGCCGGGGGCCCTGTTGAACTTCTCGCGGTAGGCGCCCCTGAACGCGTCAGCGAGCGTGCCCGAATAGATGTCGCTCTGATTCGTGTCGTGGACCAGCAGGAGCTTTCCCACCGGCCGCGTTTCCAGGAAGCCCACAGCGGCCTTGGCCGCGTCGATGTTGGTCGGCGTGATCCGGTAGAAGTGCTCGATGTAGGCCGGGTTGCCGTTGAAGCTCCGATTCATGTTGTCGGCGCTCGCCATCCCGCTGACCACCGCGAGCCCCGCCTCGGACAACATGCTCGCTGCCAACCGGGTGTGGTCCATGCTCTGCCCCAGCCCCACGACCGCGACGATGCGCTCGCGCTCCCGAGCGTCGATGATCGCTCGTGCGGCGGCCACCGCCTCGTCATTCGTGGCGCCGTAGTTGGCCAACTTCAGCTTCACCTGGGGCGATGTGGCCTTCGCGACCGGCTCGTTGTTGGCCCGCGAGGCGGCGGTGAGCGCGCCCGCCACACCGTGCTTCACGTTGTCCGCGCTGATGCTGTCGAATCGCGCGTTCGGGGTCATGTTGTCCAGCACCACTACCGTGACGAAGTCCGGCGCGGCCACCGTCGCGTTGTGATCGTTGATGTGTTTCCGCAGATCACGCGTGGCATCGCTGTCGCCGAAGGACGTGTTGTCGACGTCGATCCCGACGCAGTGGGGCGACGGTTCGATCGTCGTCATCCCGTTGCCGCACGGTTTCCAGGGCTGCCACACCGCGAGCCCGGCGGCGACCACCACGACGACCACTGCGGCGGCGATGAACTTGTGGCGGCGCAGCCAGGATCGGGGCTGCACCGGAGCGGACGAGGTGGAGCGGTGGAGCAGGGGCATGACCGGTCCAATCCGAAGGGTCAGAACAGCTGGTCAGCACGGCGCGCGGCTTCGTAGAGGGCCGCGACGTCCGGGCGGTGTGACAGCGGGGCGAGTTCGTGGAAGCTCTGCACGACGATGTTCTTGCGCTCCCGGTCGGGACCGGCCAGCGGATTCGCGATCAGCCAGTGCGCGGCGATCAACCGGGCGAGCACGTTGCGCGCCTGGTCCCGCGCGACGGGACCGTCCCGCCGGTCCTGCTCGACGAGTTCGGCGTAGAGCTCGGCGTTGTCGCGGTGCAGCGGTTTGTCGTCCGGGGCGCTGGTGACCAGGGTCAACAGGTCGACCCACTTCTGGTGCGGCATCTCGTCGAAGCGCTCGCGCAGGGTGTCGACGACCTCGCCGAACCGGCCCAGCGCGAGCAGGCAGTAGGAGGTGCGCGCGAGGGAGCGCTGCGTGTGCGGGTCTTCGAGCAGCGCCTTGAACTGCGTCTCGTAGGAGCCGCCGTGCTGCTGGCCGCGCGCGTTGAGGGCGAACAGCAGCGTGCGGGCGATCCAGGGGTGCAGCAGCGACTGGTCCTCGGTTCCGCCGTCGCGGTCCGGGGCGATCACCCACAGCGCGCTGCGCGGCTCGGTGAGGATGCGACCTGCCTGCGGCAGCGAGACGAGGCTGGTCGACTCGGCCGGGACCAGCCACGGCGCGGTCGCGAACGGGGCGGCGTCGACGAATTCCGCGAGGTCGACGTCCTGCAGCTGCTCGGAGACGCGCAGGTCGGTCAGGCGCCGCTGCCACGCTTCGGGAGTCGACTCGGCCGGTTCGAGGATGTCGCGCCTGCCCTCCCGCAACTGGGCGGTGGGCAGCATCTCGGCGACCGCCTCGACGGCCTTCGGCAGCCCGTCGGTGGCGCGCTGCGCCAGCTTCGCCTCGCTGAAGTACGGGCTGCGGCCGATCAGGCTCGCGGTCTCCTCGATCTCCAGTCGTTCCAGCAGGACCGGGTGCACGGCCGCCTGCGGTCTGTCCACTTCGGAGTTGCTGCGCCAGTGGCCAGGACCTCGTCGGACCTGGTGGCAGCGGACTTCCACGGTGCGTGCCAGTGCGTTTCCCACTCGGGGTTCCACCGGCCGCTGGTGCCGATGAACAGCAGCGGGTCGTGCTCGTTGTGCTGGCGCAGATGTCGTTCGCGCGCGGCGATGATGTCGTGGAGGAACTCGTACCCGCCTGCGTTGTCGAGGTTGTCCAGCAGCACCACCCAGTTGTGCGAGTGGGTCTTGCCCGCCTCGTTCTCGCAGGCGCACGGGCTGCCCAGTTCGGGGCGGGCCATGATCGGGTGGCTCTCCCGCACGTCGGCCAGGAAGGCCGAGGTCAGCCAGGCCGTCATGGCCTCCGGCTCGTTGCGGGCGCGGCGGCTGAGCTGGATCAGCGCGTCCAGCGGCTCGGCGCCCTCCGCCTCCGGGATGTCGGCGTGCCAGCGCTTGGCGCTGCCCAGCGATCTCCGGCCGATCGTGCGGATCAGCCGCGGCAGCACCAGTTTCGCGGCGGCGACCAGCATCGGGTCCAACACCGGTTCGGCCGCGTCGGCGGTGGAATCCACCTGGCCCGCGATGTTGTTGGCGCGGGGGCTTTCGGCGAACTCGCGCAGCGCGGCGCTCATCGCGGCCCGGGACTTGACCCGGTCGTAGGGGTCGAGGCTGGTCTGCACGGCGACCAGACCGAGCGCGAACCGGGTGAACTTCGCGGTGCGCCGGGCGGGCCAGCGCCGGGAGAGGTCGTCGGAGATCGTGGCCAGCGCTTCGACCGTGGTGGCCGGCTACTCGCGGGCGAAGTCGAACGGCTGGGCGTGCACCACGCCGTTCCCGCAGTCCTGCGAGATGGACTGCAACGCGCGGGTTTTGCCCGAGCCCGTCGGGCCGAGCAGCACCATGATGGGATGTGCGCTGGAAGGTTCGTCGACCGCTCGGTTCCACAGGAGCCGTCGGGCGAGCATGGCGCTGTCGGTTAACCGCACGGGTTCCGTCATCCGCATCCCCTCAGCCTCGGGCACCGCTGCCCGAATTGGCCGTCGATTCTACGGCGCCGGGAGATCACGCGGGGCCGTTTCGCCGAGAACGCCCTGCGGCAAACGGCTCAGCGGTGCGCCGGGAACTCGATGACCTGCTGGTAGGTGGGGCGGTTCTGCCAGGAGATCTTGTCCTGGCCGATCCCGCCGACCTCGTTCTGCACGATCGAGTCCGCGCACCACTGGTCGCCCGGGTCGCAGTCGGCGTCGCCCGGGTAGGTCTCCTCCGGCGGGACCGCCGCGGCCTGCGCGAGGGTGTCGAGCAGCACCTGGCGGCACGCGGCCGGGTCACCGCCGCCGCAGAGCGGCGCGCCGAAGCCGCCGGGGACGTCCTCACCGAGCACGGCTCGGATGTCCTTGGACACCTGGCCGAACCAGCCGAACTGGAACGACGAGCCCTGGTGCCCCTGGCCGACGTGCAGACCGGGCTCGCCGTTCTGCCAGCCCGACGGGGACTCGTTGACCTGCATCATCGCCGTCATCGCCCGGTAGGCGGGTGCACCGACGGCCGGTTCGAACTCGCCGCGGACCAGAAGCGGCCACCACGCGTCGAACAGCTCGATCGCCTCGGCGTGGGCGTAGCGCTCGCTGCCCGGCGAGGTCTCGGTGCGCTTGCCGCCGTCGGCCAGCCACGCGCGCAACTTCTCGACCAGCGGTTTCGTGCGCTCGTCGGGTTCACCGACGACCCGCAGCAGGTCGGGCAGCACGCGTTCGGCGCGCAGGTCGGTGATGCCGGCGTCGGCCATCACCCGCACGAGCTCGGCGCGGCTGAACCGGTCACCCGAGGCGATCTGCTCGCGGACCCGGCGGTCGAGCAGGTCGCCGCGCTGCACCGCGTTCTTCTCCGCCCGGTCGCCGGCGGTTCCCGGGGCCTGCTTGTTGTTCCAGCTGATGTAGTAGTCCTGGTTGGTGGAATTCGGGTGCTCGGCGAAGGTCTGGTAGGTCGCGGTGTTTGTTTCCGGGTCCCAGCCCGGCCACTCGTGGGCCGGGTCGGAGGTGATCGGCATGCTCGGGTCGACGTGGGGTTGCCGCACCACGTTCGCACCGGAGTTGAAGTAGGCGGTGTCGCGGGAGTCGGCGTAGAACCAGTTGAACGTGTAGTTGATGTCGTGCGCGGCGCGCTGGAAGTCCGCCGCAGACTTCACCGCCGACGGGTCGTTGAACTTCTGGAAGCCGATGATCGAGTCCACCTCGTGCAGGAAGGTCGAGCGCGCGGTGGTGTAGGCGACCGGCTTGCCGTTCACCGTGGCCCGGTGGGTCACCGGCCCGTAGCGGGTTCGGAACGACACCAGCCTGTAGGAGCCCTCGGGGGTGTCGTCGCCGAGGTTGGGCTTCCAGGCGTTCTTGCGCTCGACGGTCTGCATCGGCAGGCATTGGCCGTGGAAGCGGTAGGAGTTCGACTCCAGGGTGACCGGGCCGCCTCCCGGCGAGCACAGCTCGACGGCGTAGGTGTCGATCATGTCCTGCGAGGCGGTGGTCGCGCTCCACGAGTAGTCCTGGCCGCGGCCGAGCAGCGTGTAGAAGCTCAGGCCCGCGAACGAGGCGCCCTTCGAGGAGATCCCCGGCCCCTGCAGCTCCTGCAGGGTCAGTAGCTGCGGTGAGAAGTAGCCGGTCTGCGGCCCGAACACGGCCACCGGGTGGCCGCTCTCGGTGTGCGCGCCGGAAACGACCAGCGCGTTCGACATGCCCCGGCGCTCGGCCATGTCGGCGGGCAGCACGCCGTCGTCGAACATGCCGCGCAGCGGGTCCTGCGGGTCCACGACCGGGCGCGAGGGCTCCTCCTCGGGTTGGGTCGCCGAACCGGTCGGGTCGAACACGAGCTGCTGGTCCTCGACCGAACCCGGGTCCGGCAGGGCGACGCCCTCCGGGTTCGCCGGGGCGCCGCCGTACGGGAACGTTCGTCCATCGTGGACGGTGCTGATGGCTTCCGGGTCGTTCTCGGCGCGGAAGGAGTGCCAGATCTGCTCACCGCGCTCCGGCCCGAACCGCTCGTGCAGCGACATCCGGGCGACGGCGTTCTGCACCTCTCCCCCGCCGCCACCGCCGAACTGGGCACCGACCAGCGAGGCGAGCACCACCAGGTCGGTGAGCTCGAACGGCTCGATGCGGCCCTCGTTGGTGACCGGGTCGACGTGGCCGGTCGCGACGTACTCGCCCGGGAAGTAGCGGCCCTGGTGGGCCTGCTGGATGTAGGCGTTGATGCCGTCGACGTAGGACTTGGCGTCCTGCAAGGCGATCCGGCCGCGCTCGCCCTGGGCGGCGACGCGGTCGATCTGGTCCTGCAGCTCGTCGTCGGTGTAGGGCGCGGCGGAGAAGAAGCTCTGCTCGAGCTCGCGGTTGGCGGGGGCGCCGCCGGCGAACGGGGTCACCTCGCCGCGACCGGCGTGGCGCAGCGCGTCCATCAGGAACAGCTTGTCCTCGGCGGTGGTGTAGCCCGCGCCGAAGGTGGTTCCCGAGCGGGTGTCGCCGTAGACGTGCGGAACCCCGGCGGTCTTGTCGCGGATGACGGTGACGTCGGCGCGCGGCCGGTAGGTCCGCTCGACGTCCTCGGGCTTCACGCCGAAGGAGTGGTCGTTGAAGAAGTCCTGGATGGTGCCGGTGGTCAGCTCCCGGTACCCGCCGGCCAGCGCGTCGTACCGGCCGAGCTGGTCGTCGGAGTGCTTCGGGCGGGTGCCCAGCAGCATGTGCGAGACCAGCTCGGCGAAGGTGGCGTTGCCGTTCTGACCTGGCGGGAGGATGTCGTGGCACTGCTGCCCGCAGTAGTCCTCCGGCGGCTGGGCACTCGCGCCCGGCGCGACCAACAGGGTTCCAGCGATGGTCGCCACCAGGGTGACGACGAGTGAACGTCGCGCCATGCCAGCCCTTTCCGATGCGGATCTGCTCCGGCACCGGCACGCTAGCCACCCCGACGTGGAATAGAAAGATATTCACGTTGGGGTTGATCCGAACGGCCCAACCTCAAGCGGACTTCACGCCGCTCCGCTGCCGCCCGAGGCCGTCGATCTCCATCTCCACCACGTCCCCCGGCGCCAGGAACGGGAAGCGACCGGACATCGCCACCCCCTCCGGGGTGCCGGTGATGACCAGGTCGCCGGGCTCCAGCGTCAGGTACTGCGAGAGGTGGCGGACGATCTCGCCCACGCTGAAGATCATGTCCGCGGTGCTGGAGTCCTGCCGGGGCTCGCCGTTGACCCAGCTGCGCAGCCGCAGCCCCTGCGGGTCGGCGATCTCGTCGGCGGGCACGAACCACGGGCCGACCGGGTTGAACGTCGGCGCGCACTTGCCCTTCGACCACTGGCCGCCGGACTGCTCCTTCTGGAACGCGCGCTCGGAGACGTCGTCGGCCAGCACGTACCCGGCCACGTGCGACAGGGCCTGCTCGGCGGTGTCGAGGCAGCTCGCGCGCTGCCCGATCACCACGCCGAGCTCGACCTCCCAGTCGACCTGCTCGGCACCGCGCGGGATCAGCACGTCGTCGTGCGGGCCGACCACCGTGTTGGGGTGCTTGAAGAACAGGATCGGCACTTCCGGCGGCTTCGAACCGGATTCAGCCGCGTGGGCGGCGTAGTTCTGCCCGATGCACAGCACCGCCATCGGCCGCGCGATCGGCGCGCCAACCCGCATCCCGGTGCCGTCGGCCGGGTCGTCGACCGCGGGCAGCTCACCGGCCGCGAGCGCCGCGCGGGTGCGCGCGACGCCGTCACCGGAGAGGAACTCGGCGTCGATGTCGCCGGTCAGCGGACTCAGGTCGAACAGCCGCTCCTGATCGTCGAGCACGTGCGGACGCTCCTCGGAGAACGACCCCAGCCTCAGAAAC
Source organism: Saccharopolyspora mangrovi (assembly GCF_035320975.1). Lineage (NCBI taxonomy): Bacteria > Bacillati > Actinomycetota > Actinomycetes > Pseudonocardiales > Pseudonocardiaceae > Saccharopolyspora > Saccharopolyspora mangrovi. The sequence goes on from NZ_JAWLNX010000001.1 coordinate 48,654, forward strand.
CTCATCACCGACTCCGCTTCGCCCATTTGAAGACCGTTCAAGCCAGCGAAATCCGATCAGCGCGGACAGGCGGCGTCAAGACCCGCGCAGCTTCCGGGAGACCACGCCCAGCGCGTCGGTGAGCGCGCGCAGCTGGTCGCGGTCGAGCACGTCGATGAGGTGCTCGCGGACCAGCTCGACGTGACCCGGCGCGGTCTCCTCGAGCTTGCGGCGGCCGGCGTCGGTCAGGCAGGCGATCACGCCCCGGTCGTCGGTGTCGCAGGTCCGGCGGCTCACCAGGCCGACCTTCTCCAACTGCGTGACCTGGTAGGTCAGGCCGCTCTTGGAGGTCACCACGAGCTGGGCGAGTTCGGACATGCGGACTTCGCCGCCGGGCGCTGCCGAGAGCCGGACGAGGATCTCGTACTGCGGGTGCGATAGGCCCGCCTGCTCGCGGAGCTGTTGCTCGACGCGGCGGTTCACCAGGTTCCCCGCCTCCACGAAGGCGTTCCAGGCGGCCATCTCTTCGGCGTCGAGCCAGCGCGGTTCGGTCACACCACCATCCTATCTTGTTTGAATTTGAACTACGAGCTACAGTTGGTTCAAATTCGAACGAGGAGGTTTCCGATGGCCTCGCGCATGCCCGCCCTCTACCTCAGCCACGGCGCCCCGCCGCTGGCCGACGACGAGCTCTGGCCCGGCGAACTCGCCGCCTGGTCCGCCGACCTGCCCCGTCCCACGGCGATCCTGATCATCTCCGCGCACTGGGAGGAAGCGCCGCTGGCCATCGGGGCGACCAGCACGGTTCCGCTGGTCTACGACTTCTGGGGCTTCCCCGACCGGTACTACGACGTGCGCTACCCGGCCCCGGGCGCCCCTGCCCTGGCCCAGCGGGTGCGCGCGCTGCTCGGCGGCGCCGAGACGCCGGTGGTCGACGTGCCGGACCGCGGCCTCGACCACGGCGCCTACGTGCCGCTCAAGGAGATGTACCCCGACGCCGACATCCCGGTGCTGCAGATCTCGATGCCCACGCTGGAGCCCACCGCGCTGATGCGCGTCGGCCGGTCGTTGCAGCCGTTGCGCGACGAGGGCGTGCTGATCGTGGGCAGCGGCTTCTTCACCCACAACCTCGCGGCGCTGCGCTCCGCCAGCACGCCGAGCTGGTCGGTGGAGTTCGACGACTGGGGCGGCCGGGCGCTGTCCTCCGGCGACGTCGACGCCCTGCTCGACTTCGAGCACAAGGCCCCGGCCGGTCGCCTCGCCCACCCCCGCACCGAGCACTTCGCGCCCCTGTTCGTCACCCTCGGCGCCGCCGGCGACGACCTCGACGACCAGCGGGTTCCGATCGAGGGCTTCTGGTGGGGCCTCGCCAAGCGCTCCGTCCAGTTCGGCTGACCCGAACCCCACCCAGTCACCAGCCCGAGCTGCCCCGTCACCCTTCCGTGCTGGGTGGATTCGAATTTCGCGCGAAGTTGGAGCCCGAACTTTCGCCCTCGAACTTCGCGCGAAATTCGAATCGGCCCCGGCTCGTCAGTGGCGGAGCTGGTGGTGGATGGCCTCGGCGGCTTCGGCGAGCGGGACCTTGGTCTCCTCGGTCCAGTTGGGGCCGCAGCGGGGAGTCGGAGCCGAGACCGACATGCCCGCGACCACCTCGCCCGCGTGGTCGCGGATCGGGACCGCGAGGCATCGGCAGCCGATGATGTACTCCTCGTCGTCGGTCGCGTAGCCGTCCCGGCGGACCTGGTCGAGCTGGGTCAGCAGTTCCGGCAGCTCGGTGATCGTGTTGCCGGTGAAGCGTTCGAGCTTGACGTCCTCGTAGCGGGCGGCGACCTCGTCGTCGGTCAGACCGGCCAGCAGCGCCTTGCCGAGCGCGACGGAGTGGGCGGGCAACCGCATGCCCACGGCCGAGACGAGCTTCATCGGTTGCGGGGATTCGGCGATGGCGATGTAGACGTTCTCGATGCCGTCGAGCCGGGACAGCTGCACGGTCTCGCCGGTCTGCTGCGCGAGCCGCTCCATCAGCGGCAGCGCCAGCCCCACGATGTCGCGGTGCCCGGTGTAGCCCTGCCCGACCGTCCAGGCCTTGAGCCCGAGACCGTAGGTGCGGGTGGTCGGGTCGAACTCGGCGAAGCCGCGGTGCACGAGGGTGCCGAGCAGGCCGTGCACGCTGGACAGCGGGAGGTGCAGCGTCTCGGCGATGTCGCTGAGCCGATGCCGTCCCCTGGAGAGCAGCTCCAGGATGATCAGTGCCCGGTCCGCCGACTTCACCAGGTTGTGCCCGTGCGAGCTGGCCGCTTCCTCAGCCGTCACCCCTCGAATCCTCCTGCTCCTCGTCGTCCCTCCCCACCCCGGGCGGAACCTACCGAACAGTACAGCGAAGGCGCGGCGACCGCGCGGCTCCACCGGGACGGGCGAGATCGGGAGCAGCCGGACATGACGGAAGGGCGGGGGGGCGCGCGGCCCCCCCCCGCCCCCCCCACCGGGGCGGCCCCCGGCCGGGCCGCGTGCGGGCGCCGCCGTCCTGGCCGGACGCCCGGGCCCGCCCGCGCCCCCGCCCTTCCCCCCTCAGCGGAGCGGACCCGGCCGGGGCCAGCGGGATGACACCCCCGGCCGGGTCGCTCGTCAGGAGTTGATCTGCTCGGTGATCACGTCGTTGTAGGCGCCGACGCGGGCGTACACGCCCGGGAAGCCGGGCTGCGCGCAACCCTGGCCCCAGGACACGACGCCGATCAGGCGGCCACCGGCGACCATCGGGCCGCCCGAGTCACCCTGACAGCTGTCGACGCCGCCTTCCGGCAGACCGGCGCAGACCATCGACTGGTTGCTGTACTCGGGGTACGCCTTGGAGCAGGTGTCGTCGGAGTTCACCGGCACGTTTGCCATCTGCAGGTGGTCGGCCTGCTGACCGCCCTCCGAGGTGTTGCCCCAGCCCAGGATGGTGGCCTGGGTGTCGGGGGCGTAGCCCGGGTCGTCGGCGGTGGCGAGCTCGATGGGCTTCTCCTGCACCGGGGCGCCGAGGGTCAGCACGGAGACGTCGAAGCCCTTGGTGGCGTCGGTGTACTCCGGGTGGATCCAGACGTTGGTGACGTCGGAAACCGTGCCCTCGGTGGAGCTCATGGTGGTGCGACCGCTGACGATCTTGATGTCGGCGGCCTGCTGACCCGTGGTGCAGTGCGCGGCGGTGAGGACCTTGGTCGGGGACACCAGCGAGCCACCGCAGAACTGCTGGCCGTCCGGAGTGGTCAGCGCGACGGTGAACGGGTGGTCCGCGATCTCGGCGTCCTGGCCGCCGACGATGTACGGGTTGACGTCGGCCGGAGCCGCCTGCGCGACGGAAGCCGAGGTCAGCGCGGCAACGGCGATCGCGGCAACACCGGCGAACCGGGCGAGGCGACGTGGGGCATCGACCATCGTGAATCTCCTTGTCCGAAGGTCTTGCCGCGAGAACCCCAGCCGAAGGCCTGCCTTCCCCCAACCGGCTCCCCGCAGCAAACTTGATCGAACACTAACCAACTCGAGAACAGCCGCGAAAGAGAAGGATTTTGCCGCTTTTCCCCGATAAGCCGCAGGTCACAGGGGGCAGAGATGATGAAAAAATCAACAACGAGGCGACAATTGCTCACCGCGAGAACCAACGTCGGACAAACTGCGAAGCCGTTTTCCCGCTGGCAAAGTGACCACCGCCGGGGACCGCAAAAGAAAGGTGCCCTCGGCGCACCCCGATTGCGCCGAGGGCACCCTCGTTTCGGCCGGACCCCTCCGACCGGTGCACCATCGATCCCCGAACCGACGGCGCTGACGCGTTCCCGGCCCCGACAACCGTCTGGAACGCGTCATCTATGGTGTACCGATCTTGAGTGGAATATTCCAGAGCCAATCGGCGGACCTCACTCGATTGATCGTTAAACCTGTCGGACCAATCCACTCGTATGGCCTATCGACAACGCCGGTGACGCGCTTCACCGGGGCACGAGCCCGGCGTCGTAGGCGAGCAGACCGGCCTGCAACCGGTTTTCGCAGTCGAGCTTGACCAACATCCGGGAAACGTAGGACTTCACGGTCGCTTCCGACAGGTGCAAGCCGGAAGCGATCTGCGCGTTGGACATGCCGCGCCCGAGGCAGGTGAGCACCTCGATCTCCCGCTCGGTGAGCTCTCGGGTCAGCCGGACGGCGCGCTCGCGGGCGGTCTGCTCACCGCCGGTGGCCGCCAGCAACCGGCGCTTGGCGTCCTCGGAGAGCACGGTGTGCCCGTCGGCGGCGACCCGCACCAGGCCGATCAGGTCTTGCGGCGGGGTGGACTTGACGAGGAACCCGACGGCACCCGCCCGCAGCGCGCGCAGCACGTACTTGTCGGCGTCGAAGGTGGTCAGCGCGACCACCGCGGGGGCATCGGGCATGCGGCAGATCCGCTCGGTCGCGGTGAGCCCGTCCACGCCGGGCATCCGCAGGTCCATGAGCACGACGCGCGGCCGGTGCCGGACGACGGCTTCGACGGCGGCGGCACCGTCCTGGGCGTCGTCGACGACCTCGATGTCCGGTGCCGAACCGAGGATGGTGCGCAGGTGGGCGCAGACCATCGGCTCGTCGTCGACGACGAGCACGCGGATCGTCTCAGGCATCGGCGCTCTCCTCGGTGGGCACGTACCCGGGCAGTATGGCCTCGACTTCGAACCCGCCGCCGTCGACGGCACCGGACCGAAAGGTGCCACCGACGAGTTCGACGCGCTGCTGGAGCCCGAGCAGCCCGACTCCCCCACCGCTGCCAGCGAGTTCCGGCGCCGCTCCCGAGGGAACGCCGTTGCGGACGCTGACGCGCACCCGGTCGTCGCTGCAGAGCACGCGGAGGTGCACGTCGGCGCCGGGCGCGTGCTTGTGCGCGTTGGTCAGGCCCTCCTGCACCACGCGGTAGGCGGTCCTGCCGACCGCCGGGGTGACCGGGCCCGGATCTCCGTCCATTGTGAACTCCACGCGCATGCCCACCGCCTCGGACTGGGCGATGAGCTCGTGCAGGTCGGGCATGTCGGTGGGCGGGCCCGCGCCGGGTTCGCGCCGCTCCTCCTCGCTGCGGCGGAGCACGCCGACGAGGTCGCGCAGCTCGGCGAGGGCTTCGCCGCCGCTGGCGCGCAGTTCCTCGGCGGCCCGGTGCACGGCCGGGTCGTCGCTGACCACGCCCAGCGCCCCCGCCTGCAGCACCATCAGGTTGACGCGGTGGGTGACGACGTCGTGCATCTCCGCGGCCAGCCGGGCGCGCTCGTCGGCGCGGGCCTGCTCGGCCAGCAGTTCGCGCTCCCGCTCGGCGCGCTCGGCGCGTTCCCGCAGCGCGGCGACCAGCCGGGTGCGCGCACCGGCGTAGAGACCGAGCACGACCGGGAAGATCGTCCAGGAGGCTCCGGTCACCAGCGCGTCGCTGCTCGGTTCGGTCCACACCCGGAGGCTGACGAAGGTCACGACGGCGATCAGCGCCCAGGTGAGGTAGCGCTGCCCGCGGCCGTAGACGAGCACGGCGTAGAGCACCCACGGGGTGACGCCCGGCGACCACGGGTCGGTGGACAGGTTGATCCGGATCAGCGGTCCCGGGCCGAATTCGATCAGCAGGGCCTGGGCGACCGACAGCAGGGTGATCGCCCACAGCAGCACCATCGGGTACCGGCGGCGCGCGAGCAGCCCCACCCCCAGCGCGGTGTTGACGACATCGCTGAACCACAGGCCGCCGATCCAGTCGTAGGTCCCGGGCGGCGCGTCGGTCGGGTAGAAGTTCGACATCACGCGCGCGAACACGTGCAGCCCGATCACCAGGCAGATGTCGAAGACGGCCTCTCGCGGGTTGTTCCAGAGCAGCCGCCAGAGCGGTCGTGTCACCCGGCCCACGTTAGGGCTCGTCCCACCCGGTCGCGTAGCGAACCACCACACCACGACGTCCAGGTCTGGACGAAAGTTGCACCGGGCCGCGCGGGGCGCAACTTTCGTCCAGCTCGTTCACGACCTCTCGCCGTGGTGATCGCCCCTGGGTCCCGGGTTGACTGGTCGCGTACGGAGATTCCTGGGGGACAATCATGATCATCGACCAGCCGACGGCGCGCACCACGACGTCCGCCCGGCCGCAGCACGACCTCGCGACGTGGCCGGTGCTGGCCATCGCCGGCGCCCTGACCGCGGTGCACGCGATCGCGGGAGCGTTCGGGGACTACTGGGTCGACGAGGTCTACATGCTCGCGGCGGGCCGGTTCCACCTGGACTGGGGTTACGTGGACCAACCACCGCTGGCTCCGCTGATCGCAGCGGCGATGGACCTCATCGCACCGGACTCGATGTTCGCGCTCCGCCTCCCGGCCGCGCTGGCCACCGGCGGCGCGGTGGTGCTGATCGCCCTGCTGGCCCGCGAGCTGGGGGCGGACCGGCGGGCGCAGACCATCGCGGCCTTCGCCGGGGCGACCGGGTTGTGGACCAACCTGATCGGGCACTGGGTGGCGCCCTACACCTTCGAGCCGCTGCTGTGGACGGCCCTGCTGCTGCCGCTGGTGCGGTGGCTGCGGCAGCACGCACAGGGCGCGGCCGACGACCGGTTGCTGCTGGTGTTCGGCGTGCTGCTGGGCATCAACCTGCAGCTGAAGTTCCAGGTCGTGCTCCTCTGCGCGGCACTGCTGGTCAGCGCCCTGGCGGTGGGGCCGCGGGCCGTGCTGACCAGGCCGAAGCTGTGGGGCGGCGCCGGGATCGCGCTGCTGATCGCCTCGCCGACGCTGATCTGGCAAGCGGTGCACGGGTGGCCGCAGCTGGCGATGTCGTCGATCGTGGCCGAGGAATCGCCGATAATGTCCGGTGGCCGCAGCGGAACGGCCGTGCAGCTGGTGCTCTACGCGGGAGTGCTCGGCACCGCGCTCGTGCTCGCCGGACTGTGGCTGCTGCTGAGCAAGTCGTGGCTGCGCCCGTACCGGATGTTCGCCGTCGCCATGATCCTGTTGTGGGTCTTCTTCGTCGCCACCGCCGGGCGCCCGTACTACCTGATCGGGATGTACGGCCTGCCCATCGCGGCGGCGACGGTGGGCCTGCAGCGGCGCAGGCTGGCCAAGCCGTCCCGCTGGGGGTGGGCGGCTTGGCCCGTCTACGCGGTCACGGCCGTCGCGGCCGGGCTGCTGGTGTACTCGGGCGCGGCGATCAACCAGGGGTTCTCGACGGCGATCACCAAGATCGACGCCGAACGGATCAGCGACCGCATCGCGCAGCAGGTCTCGACGGCGTACCTGTCGCTGCCCGCCGAACAGCGCAGCCGCACGGCGGTGATCGGTGACAGCTACATCTCGGCGGCGATGCTCGAGGTGGGCAGCAGGCACCACCCGCTTCCGGAGGTGTTCAGCCCGCACCGCGGCTACGGCTACTTCGACGAGCCCACCGACGAGATCGACACGATCATCTACTACGGACGCGACGGCGACGTCGAGGAGCTGCGCCCGTACTTCACCGACATCCGTCAGGCGATCCCGGGAGAGGACCTCAAGGGCTGGATCGCCACCGGGAAGACCCAGCCGTGGTCCGCGATCTGGCCTGAGCTGAAATCGCTGTGAAACCCGCGCGGGACCGGGTGGTTCGACACAATCGGGGAATCGCTCGACGAGAGGGGCATGAGGTGTCCGAGGAGCTGCGGCTTCGCCCGCCGCGCCACCGCGTGGAGAAGCGGGCGATCGGGTGGTGGACCGCCCAAGCTCTCGCGCTGGTGCTCCCACCGGTGATCGTGCTGGTGGTGCTGGGAGTCCTGATCGCACCGGCCCGCTTCTGGCTGCTGCTGCCGGCGGTGCTGATCGCCGTGGTGGGCGCGGTCTACACCGCGGTCATGCCGCAGTGGCGCTACCGGGTGCACCGCTGGGAGATCACCGACGACGCGGTCTACACGGCAGCGGGCTGGCTGCGGCAGGAGTGGCGGATCGCGCCGATGTCGCGGATCCAGACCGTCGACACCGTGCGCGGACCGCTGCAGCAGCTGTTCGACCTCTCCAGCGTCACCGTCACCACCGCATCCGCCGCCGGGCCGCTGAGCATCGACGGCATGGACCGGCAGCAGGCGGTGGAGATCGTCGAGCAGCTCACCGCCACCACCCAAGCGACCCCGGGGGACGCGACATGAACGTCGTCGACGGGCAGTGGCACCGGCTGGACGTGCGGTCGATCCCGGCGGCCGGGGTGGTCGTGGCCGCACCAGCGCTGGCGACCGTGCTGGTCATGACCATCGCCGGGACCGGGACCACGGCCGTGCTCATCACGCTGCTGGTGGGTCTGGGCGTCGCGCTGCTCATCGCCGGCGCCGCGACCTACGAGTGGGTCTTCTACCGGTACCGGGTCACCGACGAGCGCTTCGAGCAGCGCCTCGGCGGGCTGTTCCGCAACCACCGGTCGATCCCGCGCGAGCGCATCCGCACCGTGGACCTGACGGCCGCGCCGCACGAGCGGCTCTTCGGCCTCTCCACGGTGAAGATCAGCACCGGGGCGCAGGCGACCGAGGCCACCATCAAGCTCCAGTCGATCAGCCGTGACGATGCCGAGGCGCTGCGCCACGCGGTGACCCTCGGCGGTGAGTCCACAGTGGAGGACGCGCCGGACGAGGGCGTGCTGTCCCGGCTCCAACCGCGGTGGCTCGGCTACTCGGCGCTGACGGTGTCGCTGATGCTGGTGGCGTGGGGCGCGATCGGCTCGGCCTTCGGCTCCCTCGACGAGCCGCTGCGCGAGTGGGGCGTGTTCGAAGCCCTCAGCGACGCCGTCGCGACACTGGGGATCGTCGCGTTCGCGCTGGTCGTGGCCGGGATCGCGCTGGTCGTCGGGGTGGTGGGCGCGTTCCTGCTGTCACTGGAGATGTGGTGGGGCTACCAGCTCACCCGCGAACCCGGCACCCTCCGCGTCAAGCGCGGCCTGCTCACCACCCGCTCGCTGTCGCTGGAGGAGCGCAGGTTGCGCGGCATCGAGCTGTCCGAACCGCTGCCGCTGCGGCTGGCCGGCGGCGCTCGGTTGGGCGCGGTCGCGACCGGCCTGCAGGCGCAGCAGCAGGACAAGAAGCAGCCCGAGAGCAAGACCCTGCTGCCACCCGCCCCGCGCGCGGAGGCCAGGAGGGTCGCCGCCGCCGTGCTGCGCGACCAGCCCTTCGACGTCGCCCTCACCGCGCACCCGCGCTCCGCGCTGCGCCGCCGGATCGGCTGGGCGCTGTGGAGCGCGCTGGCGGTGGCGGTCCTGGTGGCGGTACCGGCGGTGCCGGGCTGGATCCCGATGGGCTTCGCCGCGGCGCTGGTGGTGCTGGCGCTGCTGGGCGGGCTCGGCTTCGCCGTCGACGCCTACCGCGGCCTCGGCCACGCGCTGGACGAGCGGTACCTGTTGGCGCGCAACGGAAGCGCGATGCGCCGCACCGTCGCGCTGCAACGCGAGAACATCATCGGCTGGCGGATCTCCCGCACGGTGTTCCAGCGCCGCGCGGACCTGATGAGCGTCGGCGCGACCACGGCGGCCGGATCGAGCGTCTACCGGATCTACGACGTCCGCACCGCCGATGGCCTGGCGCTGGCCGACGAAGCCGTCCCCGGCCTGCTCGCGCCGTTCCTGGAACGCGTTGCGGTGGAGGAGATCTCCAGTACCGGCGGGGAGCGCCCCCCGATGTAGCGCGCTCCCCTGCTGGATTCAGTCCTGGTCGAACCGGCCCTGTTTGACGCCGCCGACGAAGTCCTCCCACAGCTGCGAGGCGATCTCGATGCGCCCCACCCCCCGGTTCTTGGTGTCCCGCACACCGACCTGATCGGACCCGAAACCGACCTCGACGCACTGGCCCTGCCCCTGCGAGCGGGAACTGGTGCGCCAGCCGGATATTTCCGCCATCTACAGCTCTCCTATGCGTTGTTGGATGAAATCGACCGAACCCTCCGGGTCTACCGCATGCGCTCTCAGATGGTCCATCATCGTGGCGTAGTTCGTCAGCTCGATCTCGCGCTCCAGGTACAGGCCACCCACATGGGTTTCCAGGTAGACCACGTCCGGGTCAATGTGGTTGGAGTAGCGCAGGATCACGAACGGACCCGCCTGCGCCGGGTGCGCTCCGGCGTCCAGCGGCATCACCTGCAGCGTCACGTTCGGCAGCTCTCCGAGCTTGAGCATGTGCTCCAGCTGGCGGCGCAGCACGCCGTCACCGCCCACTCGGCGGCGCAGCGCCGCTTCGCCGACCACCGCCCACAGCTCCAGCGGGTTGTCCCCGGTGACCCGCTCCTGGCGCTGGATCCGCAGGTCCACGCGCCGCCCGATCTCGGCGTCGTGCGCCCGGATGAGCGTGGATTTGGTGATGGCGTAGGCGTATTCACGCGTCTGCAGCAATCCGGGGATCGCCTCGGACTCGTAGGTGTGGATGCTGGAGGCCTCGGCCTCGAGACCCACGTAGGTCTCGTACCACTCGGGCAGCACGTCGCTGTAGGAGTGCCACCAGCCGCGCTTGCGGGCATCCCGCGCGAGGTTGATCAGCTGCTCCCTCTCGGCGCTGTCCACCCCGTAGAAGTCCAGCAACGCCGACACGTCACCGACCGAGGGTGATCTCTTCGCCGTCTCGAAACGGCCGATCTTCGCCTGCGTGCAACCGAGGTGGCTGGCCGCCTGCTGCTGGGTGACCTCCGAGATGGCGCGCAATCTGCGCAATTCGGCGGCCAGTCTGCGGCGGCGCACCGTGGGACTGACTGTCATGGCTCCCATCCTGCCCGGCCCGCCACTGCGAGTCACATCCTGATCACCCTTACGACATCTTCACGGGAGACCTCTTCGGAGGGATGCTGTTCGCGGCGGTCCGCGCAGGAGGCCTGGGCCGCCGCGTCACGGGGGTGGCATGTATCTGCTGATGTTGGTGTCCGTGCTGGTGTGGGCCGTGTTCTTCGGCATGGGGCTGCTGCTGTGGTGGCGAGCAGGCCACCTCGCGCCCCGCCGCGGCCGCGACTGACTCAGGGGCGCGGGACGTTCCGCAGGTTGCTCCGGGCGAGCTGCAGCATCTTGCCGACACCGCCGGACAGGACGGTGCGGCTGACCGCGAGGGCGAAGCCCTTGACCTGCTCGCCGGTGATGTGCGGCGGCAGCGACAGCGCGTTCGGGTCGGTCACCACGTCCACCAGCGCCGGGCCCGGGCGGGACAGGGCGTCGGAGAGCGCGTCGCGGACCTCGCCCGGCTTCTCCACCCGCACCGAGTTGATGCCGGCCGCGCGGGCGATCGCGGCGAAGTCGACGCCGTCGTGGTCGGTGCCGAAGTCCGGCAGGCCGTCGACCAGCATCTCCAGCTTCACCATGCCCAGCGAGGAGTTGTTGAACACCACCGTTTTCACCGGCAACCGGTGGGCGCGCAGGCTCAGCAGGTCGCCGAGCAGCATCGCCAGACCGCCGTCGCCGGACATCGAGATCACCTGGCGGTCGGGGTCGGCCAGCTGCGCGCCGATGGCCTGCGGCAGCGCGTTGGCCATCGAACCGTGCACGAACGACCCGAGCACCCGGCGGCGCCCGTTGGGCGTGATGTAGCGGGCGGCCCACACGTTGCACATCCCGGTGTCCACGGTGAACACCGCGTCGTCGGAAGCGAGGTCGTCGAGCACGTCGGCGACGTACTCGGGGTGGATCGGCACCTGCGACTCGACGTTGCGGGTGTAGGCGTCGACCACCTTCTCCAGCTGGCCGGCGTGCTCGCGCAGCATCCGGTCCAGGTAGGAGCGGTCGGTCTTGGTGCTGACCTTCGGCAGCACGGCGCGGATCGTCTCGGCGACGTCGCCGTGCACCGCCAGGTCCAGCACCGTGCGGCGGCCCAGGTGCGTCGGCTCGATGTCGACCTGCACCGTGTTGGCCTGCGGCAGGAAGTTGTCGTACGGGAAGTCGGTGCCCAGCAGCACCACCAGGTCCGCCTTGTGCATCGCCTCGTAGCAGGCGCCGTAACCCAGCAACCCGCTCATGCCGACGTCGAAGGGGTTGTCGTACTGGATCCACTCCTTGCCGCGCAGCGCGTGCCCGACCGGGGACTTGATCTTCTCCGCGAGCTCCATCACATCGGCGTGCGCGCCGCGAGAACCCGCGCCGCAGAACAACATCGGGCGTTCCGCGCGGTTGATCTTCTCAGCGAGCGCGGCGACCTGGTCCGCCGAGGGCAGCAGCGTCGGCGGTTCCCAGTCGACCACGCCGTGCCCGGTCGGCCTCGCCGCCGACTCCTCGGCGACGTCACCGGGCATCACCAGCACCGACACCCCGCGCCGCCCGACGGCCGTCTGGATCGCGCTGCGCAGCAGCCGCGGCATCTGCTCGGGCTGGGATAGCAGCTCGCAGAAGTGGCTGCACTCGTTGAACAGCTCCTCCGGGTGCGTCTCCTGGAAGAAGCCGGTGCCGATCTGCGCCGACGGGATGTGCGAGGCCAGCGCCAGCACCGGAGCACCGCTTCGGTGCGCGTCGTAGAGTCCGTTGATCAGGTGCAGGTTGCCGGGCCCGCAGCTGCCCGCGCACACCGCGAGCCTGCCGGTGACCTGCGCTTCCGCTCCCGCGGCGAAGGCGGCGGCCTCCTCGTGGCGGGTGTGCACCCACTCGATCCCCTCGGTCCGGCGCACGGCGTCGACCACCGGGTTGAGGCTGTCGCCGACGATCCCGTAGATCCGCTTCACCCCGGCCTGCACCAGTACTTCGATGAACTGCTCGGCGACGGTCGGCATGCTCGTTCCTCCGTGAACCGTGATCGATGAGGCCACCTCCTCGTCTACGCGCGGCACCCGGCACCCGCAACCTGGTAGCCCGTTCGAGGGACACCGGTAACGAACCGAACGATTCCGGCGATCTCCACCACGTCCACCGCGGCAGCGGTTCTTCTCCTTCTGCGAAAGGAATTTCGACGGTGTCCGTCCGCGTCTACATCAGGTGCGCAATCGCCGTGACCACTTCGGCGTTGGCCGGGTTGATCGTCGGCGGATTCATCGTCACGCATCAGCAGCCGACCCCACCGGCCATCGAGCAGGTGTCGCAGCTCACACCCGCAGCGGGCGGCGCGGCGCTGCCCGAGTGAGCCGTCCGACCCATCGGCTAGCGTCGCGGGCATGAGCGAACAGAACCGACTTTCGGACGGCGACGCGGCGCCCGAGTTCTCGCTGCCGGACGCCGACGGCAACACCGTCTCGCTGAGCGACTTCCGAGGCCGCTCGGTCGTCGTCTACTTCTACCCCGCCGCGAGCACCCCGGGCTGCACCAAGGAGGCCTGCGACTTCCGCGACAGCCTCGCCGAGCTCAACGACGCCGGTTTCGACGTGCTGGGCATCTCCCCGGACAAGCCGGCCAAGCTCGCGAAGTTCCGCGACGCCGAGGGCCTGACGTTCCCGCTGCTCTCCGACGAGGACCGCTCGGTGATGACCGCCTGGGGCGCCTTCGGCGAGAAGAAGAACTACGGCAAGGTCGTCCACGGCGTCATCCGCTCGACGTTCGTGGTCGACCCCGACGGCAAGATCGCCAAGGCCCTCTACAACATCAAGGCCACCGGCCACGTGGAACGCCTCCGCAAGGACATCGGCGTTTAGGAGACGGGGGACGTGCGTTTCGCGCGACGCGGTTTCGCGCGAAACGCGCCCTGCCCCCGCTCAGTCCAGGGCCATGTAGATGGCCACGCCTGCGGCGATGACCACGACCAGGTAGCGCAGCAGGGTCGACGGGAGGCGCTGGGCGAGCTTGCCGCCCGCAAAACCGCCGATGACCGTGGTGGGCACCAGCATCGCGACCGCGATCCAGTCCACCGGGGCGATCAGGGCGTAGACGACGAGCGTGGCGGCGCTGCCGATCATGCCCAGCCAGCTCTTCAGCGCGTTGAGCCTGCGCATGCTGTCGGTCGCCGCGAGCACCAGGATCGCGATCAGGATCACGCTGCGGGCCCCGCCGAAGTACCCGCCGTAGATCGAGGCGACGAAGATCCCGACCGTCAGCAGCACCGCGCGGTCCGGCGCGCCCTCGGCCGGCGAACCGAGCCACTTGCGGATGGTGTTCTGGAAGGCCATCAGCACCGCCGACAACCCGACCAGGGCGGGGACCACGGCGTCGAAGACCTCGCCGGGCAGCACCATCAGCAGCCCGCAGCCCACCGCCGAACCGGCGCAGGCCGCGATCGAGGTCGTCCACAACCTGCGCGGGTTGCCGGTCAGGTCGTTGCGCTGGCTGACCGCCGCGCCCACGAAACCGGGCCCCTGCGCCACCGAGTTGGTCACGTTGGCGACCAGCGGTGACATCCCGGTCGCCAGCAGCGCCGGGAACACCAGCAGGGAACCGCCACCGGCCACCGCGTTCACCGCGCCGGAGAGGAATCCGACGACGACGAGCAGGGCCAGTTCCAACCAATCGGTGAACACGAACCGAAGTTAGCCGCCGATCGCCGCCGAACCCCCACCGGGGCGAGCGGAGTCACATCAACCGGCGAGCTCCCGCAACGACGGCAGCAGCAGGCGCAGCGCCCGACCGCGGTGCGAGTCGGCGTCCTTCTCCTCCGGCGAGAGCTCCGCGCTGGTGCGCGTCTCCCCCTCCGGCACGAAGATCGGGTCGTAGCCGAAACCGTTGGCGCCCCGGGGCTCGCGGATGATCGTGCCGCGCCACTCGCCGCGCACCACCGTCTCGGCGCCGCCGGGCAGCACGAGCGCGGCGGCGGACACGAAGGCCCCGCCTCGCCGCTCGTCGGGCACGTCTCCCAGCTGCCCCAGCACCAGCTCCAGGTTCGCCTGGTCGTCGCCGTGCTTGCCGGACCAGCGGGCCGAGAGCACGCCCGGCATGCCGTTGAGCGCGTCGATCTCCAGGCCGGAGTCGTCGGCGACGGCGGGCAGACCGGTCTCCCGGGCCGCGTCGGCGGCCTTGGCGACGGCGTTGTCCTCGAAGGTCGCCCCGGTCTCGGGGGCCTCCGGGAACTCCGGCACGTCGGCCAGGCCCACGACCTCCAGGCCGGTGACGCCCTCGGCTTCGAGGATGCGGCGCAGCTCCACCAGCTTCTTCTGGTTGCGGGTGGCCAGCAGCAACCGGCTCATGCGGCGTCTCCCGGCAGCTCACCCGGGTAGGGCTCGGCGAGCGCGGCTTCCTGCAGGCGCGCGAGCTCACCGCAACCGGCCAGCGCGAAGTCGAGCATCTTGTCCATCGTGGACCGCGTGTAGGTGGCGCCCTCGCCGGTGCCCTGCACCTCGACGAGGGTGCCGTGGTCGGTGGCGACCACGTTCATGTCGACCTCGGCGCGGGAGTCCTCCTCGTAGGGCAGGTCCAGCCGCACCCGGCCGTCGACGACGCCGACGCTGACCGCCTGGATCGCGCACGACAGCGGCTTCGGGTCGGACAGCCGACCGGCAGCTCCCAGCCACGTCACCGCGTCGGCCAGCGCCACGTAGGCGCCGGTGATCGCGGCGGTGCGGGTGCCGCCGTCGGCCTGGATGACGTCGCAGTCCAGGGTGATGGTGTTCTCGCCCAGCGCGGCCATGTCGATGCAGGCGCGCAGGGACCGGCCGATCAGCCGGGAGATCTCGTGGGTGCGGCCGCCGATGCGCCCCTTCACCGACTCGCGGGAACCGCGCGTGTTGGTCGCCGAGGGGAGCATCGCGTACTCGGCGGTCACCCAGCCCAGCCCGGAGCCGGTCCGCCAGCGCGGAACGCCGTCCTGCACGCTGGCCGCGCACAACACCCGGGTACGGCCGAACTCGACCAGCACCGAACCCGCAGGCCAGTCCTGGTACCCGCGCGTGATCTTCACATCGCGCAGCTGATCGTCACTACGCCCATCCGCTCTAGCCACGACCCAACCCTAAGCCCAGGCCCACCAACCCCGACGAAGCCCCCGGCTTCACCCGCCCGAGTGGCCCAGTTCGAATTTCGCGCGAAGTTCGAGCCCGAACTTCAGCCCTCGAACTTCGCGCGAAATTCGAACCCTCCCCCGCGCCCGGGCATGTCTCCGCAGGTCGGAGGGCGGTTACGGGGTCAGATCTCGTAGGTGGCTCCGGCGCGCACGAGTTGGGTGGGGCCGTCGAAGGTGGCCTTGGCTTCGGCCTCGATGGCGGCGTGGTCGGTCCACGGGACGAGGTGGGTGACCAGGAGACGTTCGGCCGCCGCCGTCTTGGCGACCTCGGCGGCCTGCCGGCCGGAGAGGTGGACGTTCATCGGGGCGTCCTCGTGGTGCTCCCAGGAGGCCTCGGCGAGCAGGGCGTGAGCACCCGCCGCGAGCTCGGTGAGCTGACCGCACGGCCCGGTGTCGCCGGTGTAGGCGAGCACCCTCCCCTCGGCCTCGACGCGGAAACCCCAGGTCGGGCACAGGTGCGCGACCTCGACGGCCTGGATGGTGAACGGCCCGACGCGCACCGGCTCGCCGTCGACCGGGTGGAAGTCGAACACGTCGGACAGGTCGGTCTCGGCCAGCTCGGCGGCGTTCGGCGCGTACAGCGCGGCGAGCCGCTCGGCAGCGTTGCCCGGCCCGAACACCGGCAACCGCCGGGTGCGCGGGTCGTACGGCGGGTGGGGCCGGTAGCGCCGGTAGACGGTGAGCGCGCCGAAGTCGGCGCAGTGGTCCGGGTGCAGGTGGCTGAAGAACAGCGCGTCGAGGTCGAACGGGTCGATGAAGCGCTGCATCGCACCGAGCGTGCCGTTGCCCAGATCGAGCGCGATGCGGGTGCCGCCGGACTCCAGCAGGTATCCGGAGGCGGGCGAGTCAGGCCCGGGAATGCTCCCGGAGCAGCCGAGGACCGTCAGCTTCATGCGACAGAGCCTGACACGGGGAGCGGCAGAACGGCATCGGCCGACGGGGCCGGACCGAGAAAGCGGCGCGCCAGCCGGGAGAACCGCTCGGGGTCGCCGGTGACGCGGAACTCGTGCTCGGGCACGTGACCGGGCTCGGCGAGCCGGTCGTGCTCGGTGAGCAGCCGGACGACGTCCTTGGCGGTCTCCTCCGCGCTGGACACCAGCGTCACGTGCTCGCCCATCGCGAGCTGCAGCACGCCGGTCAGCAGCGGGTAGTGGGTGCAGCCGAGGACGAGCGTGTCGACGTCGGCCTGCTGCAGCGGGTCGAGGTAGTTCTGCGCCAGCCCCAGCACCTGGCGGCCGCTGGTGATGCCGCGCTCGACGAAATCGGCGAACCGCGGGCAGGACGCGGTGGTCAGCTCGATGTCCGGAGCGGCGGTGAAGGCGTCGTCGTAGGCGCGGGAGCGGATGGTGGCGTCGGTGCCGATGACGCCCACGCGCCGGTTGCGGGTGGTGGCCACGGCCCGGCGGACCGCGGGCAGCACGACCTCCACGACCGGGATGGAGTAGCGCTCGCGGGCATCGCGCAAGCAGGCCGACGAAGCCGTGTTGCAGGCGATGACCAGCATCTTCACGTCCTCGTCGACCATCGAGTCGGTGATCGCCAGGGTGCGGGAGCGGATCTCGGCCAGCGGCATCGGCCCGTAGGGGGCGTTGGCGGTGTCACCGACGTAGTGAACGGTCTCGCCGGGCAGCTGGTCCATGATCGCGCGGCTCACGGTCAGCCCGCCGACGCCGGAGTCGAAGATCCCGATCGGAGCGTTGGTCACCCGGCAAGTGTGCCAGGCTCGGCGCGCGAAACCCCGCGCCGAGTGCTGCGCGCCACCAGCCAGGTGGCCAGCACCCCGCCGAGCGCGCCGAAGAGGTGGCCCTCCCAGGAGATGCCGGGCTGGCCGGGCAGCACGCCCCAGAGCATCCCGCCCCAGTAGAAGAACAGCACCACGGCCACCAGGATCTGGGCGACGCTGCGCTGGGCGAACCCGCGCAGCAGCAGGAACACCATCCAGCCGAAGATGACGCCGGAAGCGCCGACGTGGAAGCCGGGGGCGCCGATCAGCCAGGTCCCGGCTCCGGCGACGACCCACACCACGGCCGTGACGCCGACGAACTGCCGGATCCCGCCGGCGAGCAGCAGCCAGCCGAGCACGAACAGCGGCAGCGAGTTGCTGATCAGGTGCTGCCAGCCGAAGTGCAGCAGCGGCGCCCAGATGATGCCGTCGAGCCCCTCGACGGTGCGCGGCTGGATGCCGTTGGCGTCGAGGTCCATCGCGGGGTTGGGTGCCGGGGTCGCCACGTCGTAGAACTCGATGGCGAACAGCGCCACGACGAAGATGAACATGCCGACCGCCGCCTTCAGCGGGTTGGCGGGCAGCACTCGCGGGCGCGGGCGTTCCATCGGGCGTGTCACATCATCGAGCCTAGCGCCCGGAACCGCGTCCGGGATCGGGAACGACCCTGATTCCGGGCTCGCATCGTCCGGGTGTCGAGTGAGTTGCGGATCAGCGAGGTTTCCGCCGTCTGGCCCCATCCGGTGATCCTCGCGGTAAGGTTCGGCCCCGTTCCGTCGTGCGGTTGAAAGGTGAAGTGTGCACGCCCAGGTCGACATCGCGGTACAGGCGGCGGCGCGTTCCGGACAGGCGCCCACCTGGGACATCGGCACCGAGACCCTGCTGTGGACGGATCCGCTCGCGGGCGATGTGCACCGCTACCGGCCGGGCCACACCAACGCCACGATGACCCTGCAGCAGCGGACCGGCGGCGCGAAACCCCGCAGCCGGGGCGGCCTGGTGCTGCACCTGCAGGAGGGCGTCGCGCTGTTCGACGCCCACGGTGAGCGGCGCACCTGGCTGGTCTACTGGGCCCGCGAGGGCATGACGGCCGGCGCCACGATGATCGACCGCAAGGGCCGGATGTGGGCCACGACGATGCGCGACGACGAGTCCGGTGACGGCTGGCTGGCCAGGGTCAACCCGGACGGCGCGGCGGGCGTGGTCATCAAGGACCTCAAGGCCGGTTTCGGCCTGGCTACCAGTCCGGACGACGCGCGCTTCTACATCGCCGACGCGGGCACCGGCCGCATCGAGGTCCTCGACTTCGACGTCAACGACGGCCTGATGGGCAACCGGCGGACCCTCTGCGAGGTCGGCGGGCAGCCCTCGGGACTGGCGGTGGACGCGGAAGGCGTCCTGTGGACGGCGGTCCGGGACAAGGGCGAACTCCACCGCTACTCCCCCAGCGGTGAACTGGTGGGCACGGTCCCGCTCCCCGCCCAGCGCCCCACCAACCTCTGCTTCGGCGGCCAAGACCTCCGCGACCTCTACGTCACCACGGCTCGCGAAGATCTCCCGTCCCCCACCGACACCGACGGCAACGTCCTCACCCTCCGCGCAGCAGCAGAAGGCCTCAGAACCTTCGCCTTCGTCGGCTGACCCACCCCGGCACGCCCGGCACACCCCGATTACGGCGGTATTCAGACCCCGGATTACGCCGGTATTCAGGCTCCCACCCGGATTACCGCCGTAATCGGACACCCGAATACGGCGGTAATCGGGGTCCTAGTCCTGAATACGGCGGTAATCGGGGTCCTGAATACGGCGGTAATCCGGGTCCTGAATACGGCGGTAATCCGGGTCACCGCCTGGGGAGACGAACAACCCCGCCTCCTTGGGGGAGGCGGGGTTTTCGGGGGTGGTCAGGCCCAGAGCTGGCCTTCGAGCCGCTGCGCGGCCTCGTCGATGGTGCCGCTGTAGGCGCCGGTGGAGAGGTACTTCCAGCCGGCGTCGGCCACCACGAAGGCGATGTCCGCGGATTCCCCGGCGGCAGCGGCATTCTCCGCGATCGTCAGCGCCGCGTGCAGGACCCCGCCGGTCGAGATGCCGGCGAAGATCCCTTCGCTCTCCAGCAGCTGCCGGGTCCGGCGCAGCGCGTCGTAGGACCCGACGGAGAACCGCCGCGTGAGCACGTCGGGGTCGTAGAGCTCCGGCACGAAGCCCTCGTCGAGGTTGCGCAGCCCGTACACGAGTTCGCCGTAGCGGGGCTCGGCCGCGACGACCTGCACCCCGGGCTTGTTCTCGCGCAGGTACCGGCCGACACCCACGAGGGTGCCGGTGGTGCCGAGACCGGCCACGAAGTGGGTGATCGTCGGCAGGTCCCGCAGGATCTCCGGCCCGGTGCCCCGGTAGTGCGCATCGGCGTTGGCCGGGTTGCCGTACTGGTAGAGCATGACCCAGTCGGGGTTCTGCTCGGCCAGCTCCTTGGCCATCGCGACGGCCTGGTTCGACCCGCCGGCCGCGGGCGAGGAGATGATCCGCGCCCCGTAGGCCTGCAGCAGCTGGCGCCGTTCCTCGGAGGTGTTCTCCGGCATGACGCAGACCAGGCCGTAGCCCTTGAGCTTGGCGGCCATCGCCAGCGAGATGCCGGTGTTGCCCGAGGTGGGTTCGAGGATGGTGCAACCGGTGGTGAGCCGGCCTTCCTTCTCGGCGGCCTCGATCATGTTCAACGCCGCCCGGTCCTTGATGGAGCCGGTCGGGTTGCGGTCCTCCAGCTTCGCCCACAGCCGCACATCGGGCGCGGGCGAGAGGTGCGGCAGCCCGACGAGCGGGGTCTCCCCCAGCGCGTCGAGCAGCGAGTCGAATCGAGCCACGGGATCCTCCCGCGTCAGCGCATGCCGCCGGCGACGGCCGGCAGGATGGTGACGTTGTCGCCGTCGGAGACCTTGGCTTCCAGCCCACCGGCGAAGCGGACGTCCTCGTCGTTGACGTAGACGTTGACGAACCGGTGGAGGTTGCCCTCCTTGACCAGGCGGTCCTTGAGGCCGTTGAAGTTGGTGTCGAGGTCGTCGATCACCGCGGCGAGGGTGTCGCCCTTGGCCTCCACGGACTTCTGCCCATCGGTGTGGGTCCGCAGGATGGTGGGGATGGAAACGTTGACTGCCATGAGGAATCCTCCTGTCCACAAAGGACTACGTTGGGAACGCGAACATCGGTCTTGGGGCGAGCCGCGGATCAGTCGCGGTCGGGAACCTCGTCGCTACCGGTGTGGGCGAACATGTACGACTCCACGACCTCCACCGGCTCCTCGGTGACCTCGCCATCGAGGATGCGGTAAGAACGCAGCTCATGGGTCTGCGGGTCCCGCGTGGACACGAGCACGTAGTGCGCGTTGGGCTCCGAGGCGTAGGAGACGTCGGTGCGCGACGGGTATGCCTCGGTCGAGGTGTGCGAGTGGTAGATGACCACCGGTTCTTCATCGGCGGCGTCCATGCCCCGCCACACCTGCAACTGCTCGGCGGAGTCGAACCGGTAGAAGGTGGGCGAACGCTCGGCGTTGATCATCTCGATCAAGCGTTCCGGACGGTCGGACCCTTCCGGCCCGGCAATCACGCCGCACGCCTCATCCGGGTGGTCCCGTCGGGCATGCGCGACCATCGCGTCAACGAGGTCGCGTCGGATCACCAGCACAGCAACCATCCTAGTAGGTGGGGCACCGGCCTCCCAGCATGTGGAAGTCGTCGTTTCACCGGTGCGGCTTCGTCGTTTCGGCAAACGACGCTCCACGATGATTCATTCCCGCGCGGAGGGGTAGAGGCGCGTGTAGCACGTCACCTCGCCGACCGGCTCGGCCGCGAGCACCCCGCGCACGATCGCGCGCTCGACGACCTCCGCCGCCACGGCGCTGACCTGGTCCAACCGCATCGCCCAGCCCGGCTCGCCGGGGTCCGGCAGGGCGTCACCGGTGCCCGTGGCCAGCGCGAACGCGGTGTCGCCGTCGACGAGCAGGTGGGCGGGCCGCACGGCGCGGGCGAGCGCGTCGTGACCGGCCACCGCCAACCGCCGGCATTCGGACTTGCTGAGCTGCAGGTCGGTGGCGACGACGACGAGAGTGGTGTTGAGCGGCCGGTCGACCGGCCCGTTACGCCCAGGTCGCCCTTCGTAACGCGACCGCGCGGCGTCCACTTCGCCAGAGGTGGGCGCGCGGAGCCCGGGCGCGGACGCCCAGGGCAGCCCGGTGCCGGGGTCGATGGCCGATCCGGCGGCGTTGACCACGACCAGCGCACCGACGGTGGTGCCGTCGGGCAGCACGGCGCTGGCGGTGCCGACACCGCCCTTGACCGGCCCGACCACGGCACCCGCCCCGGCACCGACGTTGCCCTGCCGGGTCTCGCTGCTCGTGGCGTTGTCGCAGGCCCGGTAGCCGAAGTCGGCGTCGGGCCGGTTGCCCCAGTCGTTCATCGGCACGTCGAAGATCACCGCCGCGGGCACCACCGGCACGACCTGGCCCGGTCCGCCCACCGGGACGCCGTGGCCGCGCTCGCCGAGCCAGCGCATCGCGCCGTCGGCGGCGGCCAGCCCGTAGGCGCTGCCGCCCGCGAGCATCACGCCGTTCACCCGCTGCACGAGGTGGCTGGGTTCGAGCACGTCGGTCTCGCGGGTGCCCGGCCCGCCGCCGCGCACGTCGACGGCCCCGGTGGCGCCGCCGGGGGCGAGCACGGCGGTCGCCCCGGTCGCCCAGTGCTCGTCGAGCCGCTGGTCGTGGCCCACGAGCAGGCCCTCCACGTCGACCAGCGCGTCCAGTTCACCCGGCTGCCACGGCATCGCGCACCTCCTGACGATCACGTTAGCCGCATGTAAAGGAAGCCCGCCGGGTGTTGTCCGGGCGTCGCCGCCTGTTCATCGTCACTTCTCAGCTCGCAAGACCTGGAGGCTGAGATGACGACTGCAAACCGCGATGTGGCGGTTCGCTCCGAACGCCGAGTGATCGGCAACGTCGTGCGAGGTTCGATCGGAAACCTCATCGAGTGGTACGACTGGTACGCCTACACGGCGTTCAGCGTCTACTTCGCCGCGACGTTCTTCCCCAAGGGCGACTCGACGGCGCAGCTGCTCAACACGGCCGCCGTGTTCGCCGTCGGGTTCCTGATGCGCCCGCTGGGCGGCTGGATGCTGGGCCGCTACGCCGACCGCTTCGGCAGGCGCGCGGCGCTGACCCTGTCGGTGACGCTGATGGCGTTCGGCTCGCTGGTCATCGCGCTGACCCCGGGCTACGACTCGATCGGCCTGGCCGCCCCGGCGCTGCTGGTGGCCGCCCGGCTGCTGCAGGGCATCTCCGTCGGCGGCGAGTACTCGACGTCGGCGACCTACCTGTCGGAGGTCGCCACCGAGGGCAAGCGGGGCTTCTACTCCAGCTTCCAGTACGTGACGCTGGTGTCCGGGCAGCTGGTCGCGCTGGGCGTGCAGATCATCCTGCAGCAGGTGCTGACCGGCGATCAGATGGACGCCTGGGGCTGGCGGATCCCGTTCGTCATCGGCGCCATCGGCGCGCTGGTCGTGCTGTGGCTGCGGCGCGGCATGGACGAGACCGAGAGCTACAAGACCTCCTCCGAATCCGGCGCCGAGCGCGGCACCGTCAAGGCGCTGCTGCAGTACCCGAAGGAATGCCTGCTGGTGGTCGGCCTGACCCTCGGCGGCACGGTGGCGTTCTACACCTACACCACCTACCTGCAGAAATACATGGTCAACACCGCGGGCATCGACAAGCCCACGGCCGCCTGGATCAACTTCCTCGCGCTGCTGGCCTTCGGCTTCCTGCAGCCGCTGGCCGGTGCGCTGTCCGACCGGATCGGGCGCCGCAAGCTGCTGATGTTCTTCGGCGTCACCGGCACCCTGCTGACCGTCCCGCTGATGACGGTGCTGGGCGGCACGCAGAACCCGCTCGCGGCGTTCCTGCTGATGATGGGCGGCCTGGTGATCGTCACCGGCTACACCTCGATCAACGCGATCGTGAAGGCCGAGCTGTTCCCGACCAACATCCGCGCTCTCGGCGTCGGCCTGCCCTACGCGCTGACCGTGGCGATCTTCGGCGGCACGTCGGAGTACGTGGCGCTGTGGCTCAAGCAGGCGGGCATGGAGAACGTGTTCTTCTACTACGTCTCCGGCAGCGTGCTGATCTCGCTGCTGGTCTACCTGCGGATGCGGGAGACCTCGAAGGATTCCCGGATGGAGAACTGAGGACCGGCACCGGCCATACTCTGCCTTCGGCGTATGGGCACTTCGGAGGTGTGGCCGGTGCGGGTTCTGCTCGTCGAGGACGACGACGGCGTGGCCGACGCGCTCGTCGACGTCCTCGACTCCCACGGACACCGGACGACGCGCGTCAGCCGCGGCTCCGACGCCCTGCTCCAGCACCGGGACCACGACCTGGTGCTGCTGGACCTCGGCCTGCCCGACACCGACGGCCTGGAGGTGCTGCGCAAGCTGCGGCGCATCGGCCCGATCCCGGTCGTGGTGCTCACCGCGCGCGGCGAGGAGCGGATGGTGGTGCGCGGCCTGCGCTCCGGTGCCGACGACTACCTGGTCAAACCCGTCCGGATGGCCGAGCTGCTGGCCCGCATCGAGGCCGTCGCCCGGCGCGGCAGGCACCCCTCCCCCGGCTCCGACCAGGTCGAGGTCGCCGACGTGCGGGTCGACCTGCGGACCCGGCGGGTGCAGGTCGCCGACCGCGAGGTCGAGCTCACCCCGAAGGAGTTCGACGTGCTGGCGATCCTCGCCGCCGAAGCCGGCACGGCGGTCAGCCGGCAGCGGCTGATGGACGAGGTGTGGGGCGACGCCTACCTCGCGGTGTCGCGGTCGCTGGACGTGCACATCGCGCAGCTGCGCGCCAAACTCGGCCGCCCGGACCTGCTGGTGACCATCCGAGGCTTCGGCTACCGGCTGGGCGACGATGCGTAAGCGGCTGCTGCTGGTCCTGCTGACGTTCTCGGTGCTGGCCGTGGCCGGGTTCGCCGCTCCGCTGCTGCGCGCCACCGCCGCCGAACGCACCCAGCAGCTGGTGCTGGCCCGCAACGCCGACCTGGACCGCTTCGCGGGACTGGCCGATCACGCCTTCGGCACCGGCGACCCGGCCGTGCTGCGCGCTGAAGCCCGCCGCTACACCGAGCTCTACGGTGAACCGCTGGTCGTGGTCGACGCGACCCGCTCGCCCGTGGTGGAGACCGGCGGGGTGCGCGCCGCCGACGTCGCCGGGCCGATCGACAAGGCGCTGCGCAACGAACCCGCCGGATCGGTGCCGTGGCTGCGGCCGTGGTCGCGGGAGGAGCTGATCCGCTACCGCCCGGTCGGCGACGGCACGCGGGTGACCGGCGCGGTCGTGCTGGAGGCCTCGGTCCGGCAGGCCACCGCCGACATCGCCGCGCACTGGGCGCTGATCTGCGCGGGAGCGCTCACCGCGCTGGTGGCGTGCGGTCTGCTGGCGCTGGTGCTCGCCCGCTGGGTGCTGCGGCCGCTGGCGGACCTGGGTGCCGGGGTGCGCGCGATCAGCGCGGGGTCGCGGCGATCAAGGGTCCCGGTCGACGCCGGTCCACCCGAGCTGCGGGAGCTCGCCGCGTCGTTCAACAACATGTCGGAGGCGGTGGCCGAGGCCGACGAGCGGCAGCGGCGGCTGGTCGCCGACGCCTCGCACCAGCTGCGCAACCCGATGGCCGCGCTGCGGCTGCGGGTCGACGCGCTGGAGCGGCGCATCACCCCCGACGGGGAGCGCACCTACCGCTCCGCGGTCGGCGAGGTCGACCGGCTGGAAGCCCTGCTGGACCGGCTGCTGGCGCTGGCCACCGCCGACCAGGCCGCCGCCGTCCCGGGCGAGCCCGGTGACGTGGCGGCGGTGGTCGCCGACCGGGTGCGGGCCTGGCTCCCGGCGGCCGAGGACGCCGGGATCTCGCTGTCCGCACCGGACCTGCCCGCCGCGCGCGTCGCTCTGTCCACAGAGGAATTGGCGCAGGTGCTGGACGTCCTGCTGGACAACGCGGTGAAGTACGCACCCGGCGCCTCGGTCGAGGTGAGCTGGGACGGGCGCACGTTGAGCGTCGCCGACACCGGGCCCGGGCTGTCGGAGGAGGAGATCTCGCTGGCGGCGCAGCGCTTCTGGCGGGCCGACCACCACCGCGGCAGCCGCGGCAGCGGGCTCGGGCTGTCCATCGCCGGGCAGCTGCTCGCCGCGCACGGCGGCGAACTGCGCATCGCCCGCACCGAACCGCACGGCCTGACGGTTCACCTCGACCTGCCGGAGGTGCGCTGATGCGACGCCGCGCGTTCCTCGGGCTGGGACTGCTGGCCGCGTGCGGGAGGACCTCACCGGTGCGCGAGCTGCGCATCGCCGCCGGTGAGCCGGGCGGCTTCTACACGGCCTTCGGCGCGCTGCTCGGTGCCGAGATCGCCGCCACCGAGCCGGAAGTGCGCCCGGTGGTGCTGCCCAGCCAGGGCAGCGTGGACAACCTGGAGATGCTGCGCGACGGCCGCGCCGACCTGGGCATGGTGCTGGCCGACGCCGCCCACGCGGCCCTGTCCGGTGAGCTCGGGCCACCGGCGCGGCTGCGGGCCGTGGGGCGCGTGTACGAGAACTACACGCAGCTCGTGGTGCTCGCCGACTCGCCGGTTCGGGCGCTGAGCGACCTGCGCTCGGTGTCGATCGGCGCCCCGAAGTCGGGGACGGCGCTGATGGGGGCGCGTCTGTTCGCGGGAGTGCCCGGGCTGCGCACCGAGCTGCTGCCGCTGGCCGACGCCGTCACCGCGCTGGAGCAGGGGCGCATCGAGGCTTTCCTGTGGTCCGGCGGACTTCCGACGCCGAGGCTCAAGGAGCTCGACGACCGCGTCGGGATCCGCCTGCTGCCGCTGAACGCGGCGACCGCCCGCTGCACCCCGGTCTGCGACCAGCTCCAGGTGCCACCGGGCGCCTACCGGAACACCACCGGCACCCCGACCATCGGCGTCCCCAACATCCTCGCCTGCACCCCGAACCTCCCCGATGACCTCGCGGCGGCGGTGGTCCGGGTCCTGGCCCGCCGAGCCCCGTTCCTGGTGCCGAGGGAGACGGTGGGCACCCAGTTCCTCGACGTCCGCAACCTCATCGGCACCGGCGACGTCCCGCTCCACCCCGGAGCCACCACCACTTACCGCGAGTTGCACGGTTAGCGCGGGGGCGCCGGGAAATCAGCCGAGCAGCGCGCTGACGAGCGAGTCCTGCACCCAGGTGAGCCACTGGTAGACGCCCAGGTGCTCGCGGCGGAGGTCGTCCTCCGGGAGCTCATCGGGCATGTCGTCCTCGACGTCGAGGGCCGTGCCCAGCGCCAGGCGGACGTCGTTGAGGGCGGTCAGCCAGCTGTCGGCCTGCTCGCTGGTGAGCTTGACCTTGCCGCCCATCGGCGGGCAGGTCTCCAGGATCAGCTGGGCCGCACCGGTCTTGGCCTCCAGCAACGCCGGTTCGTGCAGCGAACGCATCGCGGCGGCGGCGTCGGTCTCCTCCTCGTCGGTGTCCCCGGTGATCGGGTCGCGCCGGTAGAAGTCCGGCAGCAGCCGCGCGACCACCCGGTCCTCCGGGGGCGTGGACGGACCGGTGCGGATGCCGGTCAGCTCGGCGAGCTCGTCCTTGGGGGCCTCGTCAGCGCGGGCGGTGAGCATGTCCTTGATCTGCCCGACCAGGCCGCGGATGACGGCCGCCTCCTGTTGGGAGATCTCGGCCTGCACGTGACCGTTCTTGCGGGTCCAGCCGTCCACTCACGAATCCTTCTGCATCGTCGCCCACAAGCCGGCGGAGTGGAGCTTCGCCACGTCGCCCTCGACCTTCTCCTTGGAGCCCGAGGAAACCACCGCCTTGCCCTTGTGGTGCACGTCCAGCATCAACTTCGTAGCGTGATCCCGGGAGTACCCGAAGATCTTCTGGAGCACGTAGGTCACATAGGACATGAGGTTGACCGGGTCGTTCCAGACCACGGTCACCCACGGCTTGTCCGCAGTGCCTTCGGCGTCCTGCTCGAGTTGCGCGCGCTCGATTTCAGCGGGCGAGGTCATGGCCCCATCGTCGCATGCCCACGTAACAGCCGTACCCACCGCACGACCAAATCCGACAACCCTTCAGAACCATCGGCGGCGGCAACCAGGTCGACTTCGCAGGTCCCCCACAAGAACCACGTAATCTTTGCGGCATGAGCTCTAGCACCGCGCTGTTGACCGACCACTACGAGCTGACGATGTTGGCCAGCGCACTGCGTGATGGCACGGCGCACCGCGAGTGCACGTTCGAGGTGTTCACCCGTCGGCTGCCCAACGGGCGCCGCTACGGCGTCGCCGGTGGCATCGGGCGCGTGCTGGACGCCGTGGAGAACTTCCGGTTCGGCGACGCCGAGATCGCCCAGCTCGCCGAGCACCGGGTGGTCGACGAGCGAACCCTGGAGTGGCTGCGCGACTACCGGTTCAGCGGGCAGGTCGACGGCTACCCGGAGGGCGAGCTGTTCTTCCCCGGCTCGCCGCTGCTGACGGTGCGCGGCACCTTCGCCGAAGCCGTCGTGCTGGAGACCGTGGTGCTGTCGATCCTCAACCACGACAGCGCGATCGCCGCCGCGGCCGCGCGCATGGTCTCGGCCGCCAACGGGCGCCGGATCATCGAGATGGGGTCGCGCCGCACCCACGAGGAGTCCGCGGTGTCGGCGGCCCGCATCGCCTACCTGGCCGGGTTCACCGCCACCTCCAACCTGGAGGCCGGACGCCGATACGGCATCCCCACCGCGGGCACCGCCGCGCACGCCTTCACGCTGCTGCACGACTCGGAGGCCTCGGCGTTCGAGTCGCAGATCGCCGCGCTGGGCACCGACACCACGCTGCTGGTCGACACCTACGACATCAGCCGGGGCATCGACCTCGCCGTGCAGGTCGCCGGGACCGGGCTGGGCGCGGTGCGCATCGACTCCGGTGACGTGGGCGTGCTGGCCCGCCAGGCCCGCGAGCAGCTCGACGCGCTCGGCGCCACCAACACCCGCGTCGTGGTCTCCGGCGACCTCGACGAGTACGCCATCGCCTCGCTGCGCGCCGAGCCCGTCGACGGCTACGGCGTCGGAACGTCGCTGGTCACCGGCTCGGGCGCGCCGACGGCGGAGATGGTCTACAAGCTGGTGGAGGTCGAGGGCCGCCCGGTGGCCAAGCGCAGCTCGCACAAGGAGTCGCGCGGTGGCCGCAAGGCCGCGATCCGCCGCTACAAGGACACCGGCACCGCCGTCGAGGAGGTCGTCCACGCCGTGGGCGCCGAGCCCGAGCTCGGGCCGAACGACCGGCACCTGCAGATCCCGCTGATCCGCGACGGCAAGCTGGTCGACGACCTGCCGACGCTGGAGCAGGACCGCGAGCGGCTGCGCCGCGCCCTGGTGACCTTGCCGTGGGAGGGGTTGAAGCTGTCCAACGGCGAACCGGCCATCCCCACGGTCTTCCACGGAGCCTGACGTTAGGAAAGAATCGGGCACCGAACCCGCTGGAGGTGAGGTGCGATGAGCAAAGCGCTGATCATCGTCGACGTGCAGAACGACTTCTGCGAAGGCGGGGCGCTCGCCGTCGCCGGGGGCAGCGGGGTGGCAGCGGCGATCTCGGAGTTCCTGGCCGACTCGAGCTACGAGCACGTCGTGGCCACCCGCGACTACCACGTCGACCCGGGCGCCCACTTCAGCGACGAGCCGGACTTCGTGCGCTCCTGGCCGAGGCACTGCGTGGCGGGCACGGCGGGCGCGGCGTTCCACCCGGAGCTCGACGTCGCGCCGATCACGGCGGTGTTCTCCAAGGGCCAGTACAGCGACGGCTACTCGGGTTTCGAGGGCGTCGACCGCGCGAACCTGGGGTTGCCGACGTGGCTGACGGACCGGGGTGTGCGCGCGGTCGACATCGTTGGCATCGCCACCGACCACTGCGTCCGCGCCACCGCCCTCGACGCCGTGCAGGCCGGGCTGGACACCACGATCCACCTCCAACTCACCGCCGGCGTGTCGCGATCGACCGTCGACCAGGCCCTCAAGGACCTCGACGCGGCCGGTACCACCCTGCTCGGAGACCCCGTCGTGGTCTCCTGACCGATCCCGTCGGTGCTGGGCGGTAGATTTCCCGGGTGCCCACCTCTGTCCCGCGATGGTCCGACCCGGTCGCGTTCGAAGCCGATGACGCCGACGAGCTCCCGCCGGAGATCGCCGCCGATCTCGAGCGCGCGAGCCGGGCCGACGCCGAGGAACCATCGCTGCCGCTGGGCAAGGCGCGCAAGGACATCCCCGACCTCGCGACCCTGATGAAGGTGGCCGTGGAGGCGGTCGGCGGCGTGCCGCGCGAGGGCCAGGCCCGGATGGCCGAGGCCGTGGAGCACACCATCACCACCGGCGAGCACCTCGCCGTGCAGGCCGGGACGGGCACCGGCAAGTCGCTGGCCTACCTGGTCCCGGCGATCCGGCACGCCGTCGCCGACGGCACGACCGTGGTCGTGTCCACGGCGACGATCGCGCTGCAGCGCCAGCTGGTGGACCGCGACCTGCCGCGCCTGTCCGACGCGCTCGCCGAAACCCTCGGCCGCAAACCGACTTTCGCGATCCTCAAGGGACGCCGCAACTACCTGTGCCTGAACCGGATCCACGGCAACGCGCCGTCGGAACCGGACGAGGACGCGCTGTTCGACGCCTTCGCCGCCTCCGCCCTGGAACGCCAGGTGCAGCGGGTGCAGGAGTGGGCCACTGAGACCGAGACCGGTGACCGCGACGAGCTGGTTCCCGGCGTGACCGACCAGGCGTGGCGGCAGCTGTCGGTGACCGCCAAGGAATGCCTCGGCGTGCACCGCTGCCCGGTGGGCGTGGACTGCTTCGCCGAACGCGCCCGCGCCACGGCCGGACGCGCGGACATCGTCGTCACCAACCACGCGCTGCTGGCCATCGACGCCCTCGACGACCGGCCGGTGCTGCCCGAGCACGACGTGGTGCTGGTCGACGAGGCCCACGACCTGGTCGACCGGGTCACCTCGGCCGCCACCGGCGAGCTCACGGCCGGGTCGGTGAAGCTGGCCGCGCGGCGCTGCGGCCGGGCCGTCGACGAGGAGACCGCCGACCGCCTCGACGAGGCCGCCGAAGGCCTGGAGCTGGTCCTGGAGGACGCCGCCCCCGGCCGGCTGGAAGAGCTGCCCGAAGCCCTCGGCGGCGCGCTGACCGTGGTCCGCGACGCGGCGTGGGCGTGCATCTCGGCGCTGGGGCCGGAGCGCAAGGAGGACGTCGAGGGCAGCACGGCCCGCAAGCTCGCGCACGCGCTCACCGAGGACGTGCACGACACGGCGGTCCGGCTGCTGGAGGGCTTCGACGACGGCAAGCAGCACGACGTCGTGTGGGTGTCGGGCGAGCCGAACCGGCCCAAGGCGGTGCGGGTGGCGCCGATCGGTGTCGGCGGCCTGCTGCGCGACCGGCTGTTCGGCCAGCGCACGACGGTGCTGACCTCGGCGACGCTGTCGCTGGGCGGGTCCTTCGACACCCTGGCCCGCCAGTGGGGCCTGCCGCCGGAGCAGCCGGTCGAGAAGGCGCCCGGGATGGCCACCGCCAAGGAGGCGCCGTCGGACGGCGGGACGCTGAAGTGGACCGGCCTGGACGTCGGTTCGCCGTTCGAGCACCAGCGCAGCGGCATCCTCTACATCGCCCGCCACCTGCCACCGCCCGGTCGCGACGGGCTCCCGCCGCAGGTCCTGGACGAGATCACCGAGCTGGTGCAGGCCGCCGGTGGCCGGACGCTGGGGCTGTTCTCGTCCCGCCGCGCCGCCGAGCAAGCCGGCGAGGAGCTGCGCAAACGCCTGTCCACGCCGGTGCTGTGCCAGGGCGACGACACCACGGCGCTGCTGGTCAACCGCTTCGCCGAGGACCCGGAGACCTCGCTGTTCGGCACCCTGTCGCTGTGGCAGGGCGTGGACGTGCCCGGCGACTCGCTGCAGCTGGTGATCATGGACCGGATCCCGTTCCCGCGGCCCGACGACCCGCTGGCCTCGGCCCGGCAGCAGCGGATCTCCGAGCACGGTGGCAACGGGTTCATCACGGTCGCCGGTACGCACGCCGCGCTGCTGCTGGCGCAGGGCGCGGGCCGCCTGCTGCGGTCGCCGAACGACAAGGGCGTGATCGCGGTGCTGGACCCGAGGCTGGCGACCGCCCGCTACGGCGGTTTCCTGCGGGCGTCGCTGCCGCCGTTCTGGACCACGCACGATCCCGAGGTGGTCCGGGGCGCGCTGAAGCGGCTCACCGCCGGCTGAGGTTGAACTGCCCACACCCGCTCACGCCCCGCGCTGGTCTGCGGGTAGTTTCATCCGGTCGTCGACCTCGACCTCGGGAGTGCCGCTGTGTCCGAACGCCCGTCCTCGCCGGCCGCGAACCTGGCGCGCACCGCGGTGTTCGCCGCCTTCATCGCCGTGCTCGGGATCTTCCCCGGCTTCTACCTGGGTGGTGCGGCCGTGCCGGTCGTGCTGCAGAACGCGGGCCCGCTGCTGGCGGGCAGCATCCTCGGTGCCCGGCGCGGCGCGGCGTCGGTGCTGCTGTTCGTGGCGCTGACCGCGATCGGTCTGCCGCTGCTGTCCGGTGGGCGCGGCGGCATCGCCCCGTTCCTCGGCCCGAGCGGTGGTTTCCTGCTGGGCTGGGTCCTGTCCGCGCTGGTGGTGGGCCTGATCGTGCAGCGCTCGGCGAAGCCGGGCATCGGCGTGCTGCTGCTGGCCAACGTCGCCGGTGTCGCCGCCGACTACCTGATCGGCATCCCGTACTGGGGCCTGATGATCGGCGACCTGCCGTCGGCGGCGGTGCAGTCGCTGGTGTTCCTGCCGGGTGACGCGGTGAAGCTGCTGGCGGTGTCGCTGGTCGCGGTGGCCGTGCACCGGGCGGTTCCGCAGTCGCTGACGGGTGCGGCGCGGCGGCCCGCCGAGGGTTGACGTGCTGCCGATCCTCGGGCGAGAACCCACCTCCGGCGTCGGTGAGCTGACCGGCCCGGAGCTGGCCTCGGCCGCGCGACGGGTGGCCCGGCGGTTGCCGCCGGGCGCGCGGGTGGCGATCTCGGGGACGGACGAGACGGCCCGGCTGATCCACTTCCTGGGCGCTGACCTGGCCGGATGCGCTTCGCTGCTGGTCGATCCGGACTGGCCGGACCTCGACGCGGTGCTGGACGACGCCCGCCCCGACGTGCTCGTCGACGCCGACGCGCCCCTCGGCGAGGACCTGGGCACCGCGGTGCCGGTGGGCGACGAGTCGACCTGGTTCTACCTGCCCACCACCTCGGGCAGCACCGGACGGCCGAAGGTCTTGGCGCGTTCGCGCGGGTCGTGGCTGCGCAGCTTCACCGCGCTCGGCGTTGCGCTGGAGGCCCGCGACCGGGTGCTGATCCCCGGGTCGTTGAGCTCATCGCTGTTCCTCTTCGGCGCCCTGCACGCCCTGCACTGCGGCGCTGACCTGCGTCTTCTCGACCGCTGGTCGGCCTCGCGAGCCGCCGAGGCCGCGCGCGAGGCCACCGTGGTCCACCTGGTTCCGGCGCAGCTGTCCGCGCTGCTGGCCGTGCTGGAGCAGGACCCGCTGCTGCGGGCCGACTGCGCGCTGCGGTTGGTGATCTGCGGCGGGTCGAAGGTCGACCCGGTGCTGGAGCACCGCCTGGCCAAGGCGCTTCCGGACTGCCGGCTGATCGAGTACTACGGGTCGGCCGAGCAGTCGCTGATCGCGGTCCGCCACGACGAGCGCCTGATGCCGGTGGTCGACGTCGAGGCCACCGGCGGACTCCTGCGGGTGCGCTCCGACCTCGCCTTCGACGGCTACCTGGAGCGCGGCGAACTCGTCCCGGCCGCAACGGGCTGGACCGGTGACCAGGCGGTTCAGCACCCCGACGGGTCGCTGGAAGTCCTGGGCCGCGCCGGGGCGGTGATCGACACCGGGGCCCGGCTGATCGCGGCGGAGGCCGTCGAGTCGGTGCTGCGCGAGGTCGACGGCGTGCTGGACGTGGTCGTCGCCGCCACCCCGCACCCGCGATTCGGTTCGCTGGTCACCGCCGTCGTCGAGGGAGAGGCGCGCTCGGCGGACCTGCGCGCTCACGCCCGCGCGCGGTTGCACCCGGCCGAGCGCCCGCGCCGCTGGCTGGCAGTCGACGCGCTGCCGCGCACGTCCTCCGGCAAGCCCGCCCGCGCGGTGATCGCCGAGCGGCTGAGCAGCGGGGAACCGCTGTGACCCCGGTGATCATCGCCGCCCGTCGCACGCCCATCGGCGAGGCCGGCGGCCTCCTCCGCCACGTCGAAGTCGACCGGCTCGCCGCGCCCGTGCTGCGCGCGGTGCTGGACGACGCCGGGATCGAGCGGGTCGACGACGTGCTGCTGGGCAACGTCCTCGGCCCCGGTGGGAACCCGGCCCGGGTGGCGGCGCTGCGCGCCGGTCTGGGCGAGGCCACGCCGGGCATGACGATCGACCGGCAGTGCGCCAGCGGCCTCTCGGCGATCACCACGGCGGCCTCGATGCTCACCGGGGACGGGTTCGTCCTGGCCGGAGGCGTGGAGAGCCCGTCGACCGCGCCGTGGCGCGCGTGGCGGCCGCGCAACGCGACCGAGCCGCCGCGCTTCTACCAGCGCGCCCCGTTCGCCCCGGCCGAGATCGGCGACCCGGACATGGGCCCGGCCGCCGACCTGGTGGCCGCCGAGGCCGGCATCGGCCGGGAGCGCCAGGACGCCTTCGCCGCCCGCAGCCACGCGCGCGCCACCGCCGCCCAGGACGCGGGCCGCTTCGACGCCGAGCTGGTGCCGATCGGCCCCGCGACCAGCGACGAACGCCCGCGCAGGGGTTTCACGCCGGAGCGCCTGGCCCGGTTCCGCCCGGCCTTCACCGCCGACGGCACCGCGACGGCGGCGAACTCGTGCGGCATCAGCGACGGCGCCGCGGCGGTGCTGATCACCAGCGAACAGCAGCGCGCGAAACTGGGGGTGCCGGGCCTGCGGCTGATCGGGGCGCGGACCTCGGGCGTGGACCCGAACCGGCTCGGGCTCGGCGCGGTGCCGGCGATGCGTGACCTGTGCGAGCGGCACGCACCGGAGGTGGTGGAGTTCAACGAGGCCTTCGCCGGTCAGGCCCTCGCGTGCCTGGACGCGGCGGGCCTCGACGAAGAGCTCGCCGGACCGGACGGCGGCGCGATCGCCCTCGGACACCCGTGGGGCGCGTCGGGCGCGGTGCTGGTCGTCCGGTTGTTCAGCCGGATGGTCCGGCAGGACGGGCCGCGGATCGGCATGGCCGCGCTGTCCTCCGGCGGCGGGCTGGGCGTGGCGACGATGTGGGAGCGAGTGGGTTGATCGAGTTCGAAGGCGTCAGGCACAGCTACGACGAGCGCACCGTGCTGGAGGGCGTGGACCTGCGGCTTCCCGAGCGGCGGGTGGCGTTCGTCGGGGCCAACGGCTCCGGCAAGTCCACCCTCGCCCGGATGATCAACGGTCTGGTGCGCCCCAGCCGGGGCCGGGTGCGGGTGGACGGTCTCGACGTGGCCCGCGAGGGCCGCGAGGTGCGGCAACGCGTCGGTTTCGTCTTCACCCACCCCGACAGCCAGATCGTCATGCCCACCGCCGGTGAGGACGTCGCGTTCTCGCTGCGCAAGCAGGGCCTGTCCAAGTCGGAGCGGCAGCGGCGCGCGGTCGAGGTGCTGGCCCGCCACGGCCTTGACGGCTACGCCGAGCACCCCGCGCACCAGCTCTCCGGCGGCCAGAAGCAGCTGCTCGCGCTGTGCTCGATGCTGGTGCTGGAACCCGACGTGCTGGTCTGCGACGAGCCCACGACGCTGCTCGACCTGCGCAACAAGCGGCACTTCGCCGAGGTCCTGTCCGGCCTGCAGCAGCAGGTCGTGCTGGTCACCCACGACCTCGACCTGCTCGGCGACTTCGACCGCGTGATCGTGCTCGACCAGGGCCGGGTCGTCGCCGACGACGTCCCGGAGGCGGCGGTCGGCTTCTACCGGGAGCTGGTCGGGTGAACCCGCTGGGCCTCCACGAGCCGGGCACCAGCCCGCTGCACCGCCTCGGCGCGGGCTGGAAGCTGCTGGCGCTGCTGGTCTTCGCGATCGCCACGTTCCTGCTCAGCGCCCCGGCGGCGCTGGCGGCGTGCGTGCTCGCGGCGGCGCTGGGCTACGCGATCGGCCGGATCCCGCTGCGCCGCGTCTGGCAGATCGCCCGGTTCCTGCTCCCGCTGGTCGCGGTCGTCTTCGCGCTCCAGTGGTGGATGCTCGACCTCGCCCGCGCCGAGACGATCAGCCTCCGCCTGCTGGCCACGCTGGCCGCCGCGAACCTGTTCACCCTGGTCACCAAGGTCGACGACCTGGTCACGTCGGTGGAGCGAGCGCTGCGCCCGTTCGCCCGGTTCGGCGTGCGCCCGGAACGAGTCGGGCTCCTGGTCGGCCTGACGGTCCAAGCGATCGCGGCCCTGTCCACGATCGCCAGCCAGGTCCGCGAGGCCCAGCGGGCGAG
The DNA here is from genome assembly GCF_035320975.1 of Saccharopolyspora mangrovi. Taxonomy (NCBI): domain Bacteria; kingdom Bacillati; phylum Actinomycetota; class Actinomycetes; order Pseudonocardiales; family Pseudonocardiaceae; genus Saccharopolyspora; species Saccharopolyspora mangrovi. The sequence goes on from NZ_JAWLNX010000001.1 coordinate 84,669, forward strand.
GGGCGCCGACCGCTCCCTGCCAGCCTTCGCCATCCCGTTCCTCGTCAGAACCCTCCGCCACGCCGACGACCTCGGCGAAGCCCTCGCAGCCCGAGGCCTCGGCGACGACTGACCACCCGCACCGCTCCCGTCCCAGCCCGAAACGCCGCCCCCACGCCCACACCCCGCGTCCGAACCCCGGAGCGACCCGCGTTCGGCCAGTCCAGCCTCCGGTACCCGCGGCCGAGCATTCCGGACGGCGCTCTTCAGGTTCGCGCGAAGTCCGACGTGGGCGCCCGGGAGTCAAATTTCGCGCGAAATTCGAGGGCTCCGCGTGGGTGTCGAATTTCGCGCGAAATTCGAATTCTGTCCCACGGTCCGGTGGTTCAGGACGATGGCCACTGGGCGAGGACCGTGACCGTGCCGGGGTCGACCTCGGTGAAGCCCGCGTCGCGGACCGCGGCGACGCGGTTCTTGCGCCAGGCGGTCTCGGGGTCGTCGCCGGGGTGGAGGTCGTTCCAGGTCGTCGGCGAGGCCTGGCGGACCGCGCACCGGTAGCCCTCGGCCGCCCAGCGCTCCAGGTCCTCGTCAGCGCCCTCGCCGTGCAGTTGGGCCGCGAGGATCATGGTGGCGTGGCCGACCTGGGCCGCGGACTTGCCCGCGCTCATCGGGACGTCCGGGTTCAGCCACAGGACCGGAACGCCGGCGGGGACCGGTCCCGGCGAGTCGGGTTCGAGCTCGCTGCCGGAGATCTGCAGGCGGCTGAGCTCCTTGGGCATGTCGGCGACCCGCATCGGCAGCAGCGCGCGGACCTCGGCACCGCCGACCTCGACGGTGATCCCGGGCAACGACTGCACGGCCTCCCAGTGCGCGCCCCGGGCGCGACGGGTGACCTTGCGGATGCGGCCGGAGATCCAGCCGTGCATCGCCTCGTGCCACTCCCCCTCGGTAGCGCAGCGCTCGTCGAGGCAGACCGCGAGCGCGGCAGCGGCCGCGGCCTCCAGCAGCGCCGTGCGGGCCGGCGGTTCGCGGCGCTCGATGCGCAGCACCATCGGCATCAGCACGACGTCGTCCGGGTCCTCGTCCGAGGTGTCCGCGGTGGCCTCGCCGGACAGCGAGAGCCACTGGGCGTAGCGGGAGAGGAGCGGGTCGAGCACGGAAAGGGGCAACACGTCCTGCTCAACTCCCGCCATGCCGCAGCTGTTCCGGAATCACTGCTCGAGTGGCACCCGTCGCAGCACGCCGTCCTCGGCGTCGGCCGCCTCGATCTCGGCGCGCGTCACGCCCAGCACGAACAGCACCGTGTCCAGGAACGGGTAGGACAGCGCGGTGTCGGCGACCTCGCGCAGCGCGGGCTTGGCGTTGAACGCCACACCCAGCCCCGCGGCGGTGAGCATGTCGATGTCGTTGGCACCGTCGCCGACGGCCACGCACTGGGCGGAGGGAACCCCGAAGTCCTCCGCGAAGCGCCGCAGCGCCTTGGCCTTGCCCGGCCGGTCGACGATCTCACCGATGACACGGCCGGTGAGCTTGCCGTCGACGACCTCCAGCTCGTTGGCGGCGCTGAAGTCCATCCCCAGCTCGTCCACCAGCTGGTCGATGATCTGCGTGAACCCGCCGGAGACGACACCGGTGTGGAAGCCCAGCCTGCGCAGGGTGCGGATCGTGGTCCGCGCGCCCGGGGTGAGCGCCAGCTCGGCCGCGACCTCGTCGAGGACGGTGGCGGGCAGGCCCTCGAGGACGGCGACCCGCTGGCGCAGCGACTCGCCGAAGTCCAGCTCGCCGCGCATCGCGCGCTCGGTGACCTCGCGGACCTGGTCCTCGCAGCCCGCGCGGCGGGCCAGCATCTCGATGACCTCGCCCTGGATCAGCGTGGAGTCGACGTCGAAGACCACCAGCCGCTTGGCGCGGCGGGACAGGCCCGTGCGCTCCACCGCCAGGTCGACGCCGGTGCTGGCGGCTAACGCCGCCATCGCCTCGGTCAGCTGCTCGTCGTCCTCCGCGTTCGGGGCCGTGACCTGCAGTTCCAGACCGGTGACCGGGTAGTCGGCGACGCGGCGGATCGAGTCGATGTTGACGTCGATGTCGGCCAGCGCCCGCGACACGTCGCTGAAGTTGCGGGCGGTCACCGGCTGGCCGAGCACGACCACGACGTGCGTGGATCCGAGCTTGCCCGCGCCGCCGTCCTCGGCGCCGATCTCGACGTCGACGGTCATGCCGACCGTGGCCATCGCCTGTTCGACGGCTTCCTGCAGCTTCTCGGGGTCGATCTCGGTGGACACCAGCGCGCCCAGCACGAGGCGGCCGCGGATCACCACCTGTTCGACGTCGACGATGTCGACGCCGTGGCGGGTCAGCGCGGCGAAGAGCACGGACGTGACGCCGGGCTTGTCCTTGCCGGTCACGGTGATCAGCACAGTGGTCGCATGCGAGCTCACGACTGCGATTGTTCCTCTCTAGCCGAGAAAGGTGGACTCAGAGACCGCCCGGACGCCCGCCCCAGCCCGCGACGGGGCGAAAACCGCGGTTCTCGCCCCGTGCTGCTGCGCCGGTCATCCGCACACCCTCTTCGAAACGCAACGAGCCCCGGCAGGCCATCGGCCCGCCGGGGCTCGCCGTCGAGCTAGCCCTACCCTGGCACAGTCGTACCGGTCGGGGCTATCGACGAGGTCACTTCTCGGTGGTGTCGTCCCGGTCCGAGTCGTCCTTGGTCTTGGGCGGCTGCAGGGTGGCGACGCCGCCGTCACCCTCGCCCTCGTGCTTGTGCGCCAAGGTCTTGCCGGTCAGCGACAGGTGCGCCTCGAGCCGCATCCGCTCGGAGATGTGCGGGTAGTGCAGCTCGAACGCCGGGCGCTCGGAGCGGATCCGCGGCAGCTCCTTGAAGTTGTGCCGCGGCGGCGGGCAGGAGGTCGCCCACTCCAGCGAGTTGCCGTAGCCCCACGGGTCGTCGACCTCGGCGATCTCGCCGTACCGGTAGCTCTTGAAGATGTTGTACAGGAACGGCAGCATCGAGGCGCCCAGGATGAACGCGCCGACCGTGGAAATCGTGTTCAGCGTGGTGAAGCCGTCGGACTCCAGGTAGTCGGCGTACCGGCGCGGCATGCCCTCGTTGCCCAGCCAGTGCTGCACCAGGAACGTGCCGTGGAAGCCGATGAAGGTCAGCCAGAAGTGCAGCTTGCCCAGCCGCTCGTCCATCATCCGGCCCGTCATCTTCGGGAACCAGAAGTAGATGCCGGCGAAGGTGGCGAACACGATCGTGCCGTAGAGCACGTAGTGGAAGTGCGCGACCACGAAGTAGGTGTCCGAGACGTGGAAGTCGACCGGCGGCATGGCCAGCAGGACACCGGTGAGACCACCGAAGAGGAAGGTGACCAGGAAGCCGACGCTGAAGATCATCGGCGTCTCGAAGGTCATCTGCCCCTTCCACATGGTGCCGATCCAGTTGAAGAACTTCACACCGGTCGGGACCGCGATCAGGAACGTGGTGAAGGCGAAGAACGGCAGCAGCACGGCGCCGGTGGCGTACATGTGGTGCGCCCACACGACGACCGACAGCGCGGCGATGCCCAGGGTCGCGTAGACCAGGCCCGAGTAGCCGAACAGCGGCTTGCGGCTGAACACCGGGAAGATCTCCGAGACGATGCCGAAGAACGGCAGCGCGACGATGTAGACCTCGGGGTGGCCGAAGAACCAGAACAGGTGCTGCCACAGGATGACGCCGCCGTTGGCCGGGTCGAAGACGTGGGCACCGAGGTGCCGGTCGGCCATCAGGCCCATCAGCGCGGCGGTCAGGATCGGGAACGCCATCAGGATCAGCACGCTGGTGACCATGATGTTCCAGGTGAAGATCGGCATCCGGAACATCGTCATGCCCGGCGCGCGCAGGCAGATCACGGTGGTCAGCATGTTGACCGCACCGAGGATCGTGCCCAGACCGGAGACGGCCAGACCGGCGATCCACATGTCCGCGCCGTGGCCCGGCGAGTGCAGGGCGTCCGACAGCGGGGTGTAGGCGAACCAGCCGAAGTCGGCGGCGCCACCCGGCAGCAGGAAGCCGCTGACGACCATGAGGCCGCCGAACAGGTAGAGCCAGTAGCCGAACGCGTTCAACCGCGGGAACGCGACGTCCGGCGAGCCGATCTGCAGCGGAAGGATGTAGTTCGCGAAGCCGAACAGGATCGGGGTCGCGTACAGCAGCAGCATGATCGTGCCGTGCATGGTGAACAGCTGGTTGTACTGCTCCTGCGACAGGAACTGCAGCCCCGGAACGGCCAGCTCGCCGCGGATCAGCATCGCCATCAGGCCGCCGACCAAGAAGAACGCGATCGAGGTGACCAGGTAGAGGATGCCGATTTGCTTGTGGTCCGTGGTGCGGAACATCCGCGCCATGAACGACCCTTTAACCGTTTTGCGCACCGGATAGGGGCGCGTGGCGATCGGCTGTGGCGCGACGGCCGTCACGGTGCCTCCTGCACTCCCTTGAAGCCTTCTCGGACCCGGACGGATCCGCCCCGGCCCGGGTGGGCCGGTGACAGCATGCGATGACCGGCAGGAGTCCTGCCCGAGGAGCCGGTCGCATTGCCGCCGACTGCGGATACTAGTCCCGGGGTCCGGCCGGAGTTCGGCCGGGCCGTAGCCACCCTATTCATCGGGCCCCCGATCGTCACCCGCGGTGAGATCCATCAGACACAGCGCGACCGGGAAGACGTCGGCCGCACCGGGCACGAGGCGGACAGATAACCTACGTGGCAACAGGTCCGGCAGCCCACCTGCGTTCGCACCGGGCAGCCCTGGGACGACGTCCACCAGATCCTGGAGGGGAAGCACGTGCGGAAGAGCACGATCATCGGCGCTGTGCTGGTCGGCGGTATCGCACTCGCGGGCTGCACACCGGCCGAGTACGACAGCGACCAGCCGCCGGCCCCGGGCACCCCGCCCGCGGACGCGCCGAAGATGGCCGGCCAGGCCTCGACCGGTGAGCACGGCGCGAGCGGTCCGGCCGCTGAGCTGCTGAGCAACCGCCAGCAGGTGCTGGCGCTGGCGGAACTCGCCACCACCAAGGCGACCAGCCCGCAGGCCAAGGAGGTCGCCGCGGAGCTCAAGCAGTCCGCGACCGAGCAGGTCTCCGAGCTGCAGCAGCACGCCGGTGGCGCCGCGCACGCCGAGCCCGCCGACGCCTCGCTGTCCGCGCTGAGCGGCCCGGCGTTCGACGCCCAGTGGAAGCAGAAGGTGCTGACCCTGGTCAACGAGGCCGCCACGCTGGCCCAGTCGGCCCAGAGCGACGCCCAGCTCAAGGAGCTCGCCACCGAGCTGGCCACCGAGAACCAGGAGATCACCGCGAAGCTCAACGCCCTCGCCTGATCCTTCGGTACAGGTACCCCACTTGCTCAGCGGTGCCAGTGGCGGAACCTGAGACGCCGCCTGGACTCCGTGCGCCACTCTTGATGCATGCCAAACACGGCGTCGCGGCGCACTCGCCAGACGACGCCTCAGAACCCGCGTCGGTGCAGGTTGCGGGAGTGGTTTTCACTGCTCGCAGCTCCGCCGCTTGCAGCACCCGCCCGAGTTGGCTTCCACATGAGAGGCACCCGCGACCTGGTCGTGGGTGCCTCTTTTTCGCTCTTCACGTCACAACCTACTGCGAGTAGGCTACTGCGGAGTAGATAGCGGGTTGACTCAAGGGAGAGCAGATGCCGAACGTGTCCGGCAAGGTCGTCCTGATCACGGGCGCCGCCAGGGGGATCGGCGCCGAGACCGCACGTGAGCTGGCCCGGCGCGGCGCCAAGCTCGCCCTGGTGGGGCTGGAGCCCGACGAGCTGGCCGAGGTCGCCGCCGAGCTCGGCGAAGGCCACTTCTGGGCCGAGGCCGATGTCACAGACCCCGAGTCCCTGCAGGCCGCCGTGGACGCGGCGACCGCCAAGTTCGGCCGGATCGACGCCGCCATCGCCAACGCGGGCATCGCACCGCTGGGCAGCGTCCGCGAGAGCGACCCGCGCGGCTTCACCAAGACCATCGACGTCAACGTCAACGGCGTGTTCCACACCGCCCGCGCGGTGATGCCCGAGCTGGCCTCGAGCAAGGGCTACCTGCTGGTGGTCTCCTCGCTGTCGGCGTTCGCGCCGATCGGCGGCATGGCCGCCTACACCGCGAGCAAGGCCGCCTCCGAGGCCTTCGCCTCCGCGCTGCGCATGGAGGTGCTGCACCTGGGCGTGTCGGTCGGTTCGGCGCACCCGTCGTGGATCGACACCGACCTGGTGCGCGAGGTCGCCGGCGATCTCAAGACCTTCACCGAGATGCGCAAGCGCCTCCCGTGGCCGATGCGCGCCATCACCACCCCGGACGCGTGCGCGCGCGCCTTCGCCCAGGCGATCGAGCGCCGCAAGCGCCGCGTCTACGTCCCGCGCGGGGTCATGCTGATGCACTGGCTGCGCAACCTGCCGGGTTCGGCCCTGGTGGAGCTGTTCATGCGCAAGCAGCTGATCAAGCTCATCCCGCAGCTCGAGCAAGAGGTCCGAGAGCTGGGCCGCTACATGAGCGAGCGGAACCAGAAGCTCAACTCCTAGGCGGTCTCCGTGGTCGCTTTGCTCAGCGGTGCGGGTAGCGGAACCTGACACGCCTTCTGGACTCCGTGCGCCACTCCTGATGCATGTCCCATGCAACGCGTCGCGGCGCACTCGCCAGAAGACGTGTCAGAACCCGCGGCGGTGCCAGCTGCTCGCACCACCAGAAGTGACCACCGGGTCTCAGCGGGTGCGCTGCTGGCCGACCAGTGGCGGGCGTTGCGGCTGGCGGTTCATCGGCGGCCGCGCGAGCGGGGCGTGGTGGAACACCTCCGGTCCGGCGAGCGCCGGGCGCTTGCTGAACACCGGCTGCTGCGGCACGACCGGGCGGCGGCGCGGGAGGCTGCGGCGGCTCTGCGCCGCGGCCTGGTAGCACTGGCGCTCGTGCTCGATGCGGGCGATGAGCAGCCAGACCGTCGGGTCGCCCTCGCCGGTGGTCCGGTGCTGCGGCCGGTTGGCGGGGCTGATCCAGTACGGCAACCGCACGAGCATGCCGCCGAGGGTGGCGCCGACGGTGTTGCAGACGATGTCGTCGGTGGAGCAGACGCGACCGCTGATCGCGACGAACTGGATCGCCTCGATCGCCGCCGAGCACAGCAGACCGCCGAGCGCGATCTTGGCGAGGTTGTCGAACCACGGAAGTCGTTGCGGCACCAGCACGCTCAGCGGCAGCAGCAGCACGAGGTTGCCCGCCAGCTGCAGCCAGGGCTGCGAGTCACCGGGGGCGGCGGCCAGCGCCTGCGAGACGTCGTTGCCGATGTCGGGCCGGAACGGCTCCAGCGTCGGCACCTGGGGCGTGAAGACCAGGTAGCCCACGACGAGGACCGAGTAGGCCAGCGCCCCGTCGATCAGCGGTTCCCGCATCACGAACGACTCGGTCGAATAGCCGCGGAGCACTCCTGATCCGAATCCGACGGCGACCGCGATCAGGAGCAGTGTCGTCACTACCGGAACGAATCCGTCGAATGCCACGAGAATCTGCTGCACGTCGCCGCACTTCCTCTGGCAGCCAGCGCCAGGACTCAAGGCACGCGGTTAATCCTCACGGATCTCCCGAATACCTGGAAACCGTTGGGAATTGTCATTTCCAGCGGTCGGCGTTGACCGAGATCTTCTGGGGTCTGCATCGGCCGGTGGCGGCCGGACGCCACCTCGGGGTTTCGCGACGTCCGGCCGCCGGACCCCCGTCGCCGCACTGGCGACGGGGCGGGGTTTCGCGAGGTGGTCGGCCATTCGGCGGAGCATCGGGCCCTCGTCGGGGTACGGGTCCCGTCCGCTGTCCGGCCGACCACGGCGCGGCCCCCGCGACTGGTCGGGTGGTGTCCATCTGAATCGACTCCGTTCGCAATGAAAGGTAACCGGCGACCGCTCGCGAACGGCAGGCATGGCAAGAAGACGCCATGCGGTCAATGACCATCCACACTGGACCAGAATTGGCGGCGAAAACGCCGTGCACTGCGAATCTTCGACAACCGGATCAGTTATCGGCCGGGCGCGCCCGAATATTCACACAATTACCAGCGCGCGACAATTCGTGAATTCTGCGTAACCACAGGTGAACACGGCGGTCAGTACCGTGAATAACGGGGAATCGCACGGTGAACCGCTGCGCAACCGGGCTCCGTGTTCAGATCCGGACCGCGGTCCCCCGAGCCAACCTACACGTCCCCCGCGCAGCCGTGCAGGCCCTCCCCACGAGAACGGCCCACCGGTGCGCGTCCGGTGGGCCGTGGCGGAAGTTCGGCTCAGTCCTTCTTCTTGCGGAACAACCGCAGGATCGGGTCGTAGCGGTGGTCGGCGACCCGCTCCTTCAGCGGGATGAGCGCGTTGTCGGTGATGTGGATGTTCTCCGGGCAGACCTCGGTGCAGCACTTGGTGATGTTGCACATGCCGAGGCCGTGGTCTCCCCTGGCCTGTTCCGGGCGGTCCTGGGCCTCGTCGAGCGGGTGCATCTCCAGTTCGGCGACGCGCATCAGGAAGCGGGGGCCGGAGAAGGCCTCCTTGTTGTCGTCGTGGTCGCGGATGACGTGGCAGGTGTCCTGGCAGAGGAAGCACTCGATGCACTTGCGGAACTCCTGCGAGCGCTCCACGTCGACCTGCTGCATCCGGTATTCGCCGGGTTCGAGATCGGCGGGTGGCGTGAACGCCGGGACCTCGCGGGCCTTGGTGTAGTTGTAGGACACGTCCGTCACGAGATCTTTGATCAGCGGGAACGTCCGCATCGGGGTGACCGTGATGGTCTCGCCCTCGGTGAAGGTGGACATCCGGGTCATGCACAGCAGCTGGGGCCGCCCGTTGATCTCCGCCGAGCACGAGCCGCACTTGCCCGCCTTGCAGTTCCAGCGGACCGCCATGTCCGGGACCTGGGTGGCCTGCAACCGGTGGATGATGTCGAGGACGACCTCGCCCTCGTTGACCTCGACGGTGTAGTCCCGCAGCTCGCCGTCGTCCGCGCCGCGCCACACCCGGAAGTGCGCCTGGTACCCCATCACAGCTCCTTCGCCTGGACGTCCGCGAGCTCTTCCTCGGTGTAGTACTTGCGCAGCTCCTCCAGCTTGAACAGCTCCAGCAGGTCCTGGCGCATCGGGACCTGCGGCTGCTCGGTGACCTCCACGCCGTCCCCGGCCTGCCGGCACACCAGCAGTTTTCGGCGCCAACCGGCCTCCATCGCCGGGTGGTCGTCGCGGGTGTGGCCGCCCCGGCTCTCGGTGCGCAGCAGGGCCGCGCGGGCGACGCACTCGCTGACCAGCAGCATGTTGCGCAGGTCGATGGCCAGGTGCCAGCCGGGGTTGAACTGCCGGTTCCCCTCGACTTCGAGGTGCTCGGCGCGCGCGACCAGGTCGCGCAGCCGGTCCAGGGCTTGGCGCATCTCCTCGCCGCGCCGGATGATGCCGACCAGGTCGTTCATCGCCTGCTGGAGCTCGGAGTGCAGCGCGTAGGGGTTCTCGCTCTTGCCGTCCGCCGGGTTGAACGGGTCCGCCGCGCGCCGGGCGGCGGCGTCCACATCGGACTCCCCGATCGACGGCCTGCCGGTCAGGCCCTGCACGTAGCCCGCGGCACCGGCTCCCGCGCGGCGGCCGAAGACCAGCAGGTCCGACAGCGAGTTCCCGCCGAGCCGGTTCGAGCCGTGCATGCCGCCCGCGACCTCACCTGCGGCGAACAGCCCGGGCACCCGCGAGGCCGCGGTGTCCGGCTCGACCTCGACCCCGCCCATGACGTAGTGGCAGGTCGGACCGACCTCCATCGACTCGGCGGTGATGTCCACGTCGGCCAGTTCCTTGAACTGGTGGTGCATCGACGGCAGCCGCTTGGTGATGGTCTCGGCGGGCAACCGCGTCGCCACGTCGAGGAAAACGCCGCCGTGCTGCGAGCCCCGGCCCTCCTTGACCTCGTTGTTGATGGCGCGGGCGACCTCGTCGCGCGGCAGCAGTTCGGGCGGCCTGCGGTTGTTGTCGGGATCGTCGTACCAGCGGTCGGCCTCGGCCTCGCTGTCGGCGTAGTTGTCCTTGAACACCTCGGGGATGTAGTCGAACATGAACCGGCGGCCCTCGGAGTTGCGCAGCACACCGCCGTCGCCGCGCACCGACTCGGTGACCAGGATCCCCTTCACGCTCGGCGGCCACACCATGCCGGTCGGGTGGAACTGCACGAACTCCATGTTGATCAGCGACGCTCCGGCGCGCAGGGCCAGCGCGTGCCCGTCGCCGGTGTACTCCCAGGAGTTCGAGGTGACCTTGAAGGACTTGCCGATGCCGCCGGTGGCGAGGATGACGGCGGGCGCGTCGAAGAGCACGAACCGCCCGGACTCCCGCCAGTACCCGAACGCCCCGGACACCGCCGAGCCGTCCTTGAGCAGCTCGGTGACGGTGCACTCCTGGAAGACCTTGATGCGCGCCTCGTAGTCGCCGAACTCGGCGTGGTCCTCCTGCTGCAGCGACACGATCTTCTGCTGCAGCGTGCGGATGAGCTCCAGGCCGGTCCGGTCACCGACGTGCGCGAGCCTCGGGTACTCGTGACCGCCGAAGTTGCGCTGGCTGATCCGGCCGTCCGGGGTGCGGTCGAACAGCGCCCCGTAGGTCTCCAGCTCCCACACCCGCTGCGGTGCCTCGCGGGCGTGCAGCTCGGCCATCCGCCAGTTGTTCAGGAACTTCCCGCCGCGCATGGTGTCGCGGAAGTGCACCTGCCAGTCGTCGCGGGAGTTGACGTTGCCCATCGAGGCGGCGATGCCGCCCTCGGCCATCACGGTGTGCGCCTTGCCGAACAGCGACTTGCACACCACCGCGGTGCGCAACCCCGCCTGCCTGGTCTCGATCGCCGCGCGCAGACCCGCGCCACCGGCGCCGATCACGACTACGTCGTACTCGTGCCGTTCGATCTCCACATTCAGTCCTTCTAGTTGAACAGTCTGAGGTCGGTGATGGCGCCGGCGGCCACCAGCATCACGTACAGGTCGACCAGCGCAACCGAGACCAGCGAACTCCAGGCCAGCAGCATGTGCTTGCCGTTGAGCCAGGTGATCTTGGTCCACAGCCAGTAGCGCACCGGGTGCCGGGAGAAGTGGTTGAGCCGGCCGCCGATGAGGTGTCGGCAGGAGTGGCAGGACAGCGTGTACGACCACAGCAGCACCACGTTGACCACCATCAGCACCGTGCCGAGCCCGACGCCGACACCGCCGCCGGTTCCCTTGAAGGCGATCACGGTGTCGTAGGTCAGCACCGCCGCGACCAGCATCGCCGCGTAGAAGAAGTAGCGGTGCACGTTCTGCATGACCAGCGGGAACCGCGACTCACCGGTGTAGCGGCTGTGCGGCTCCCCCACCGCGCAGGCCGGCGGCGACGCCCAGAACGCCCGGTAGTAGGCCTTGCGGTAGTAGTAGCAGGTCAGCCGGAAGCCGAGCACGAACGGCAGCACGAAGATCGGCGGCGGGATCAGCCACCCCAGATCCGGGAAGGGCTGCCCGAAGTGGCTGGAGCCAGGCACGCAGGCCGCCGACAGGCACGGCGAGAAGAACGGCGCCAGGTAGTTGTGCTCCGGTACCCAGTACCACTGGTTCATGAACGTGCGGATCAGGCCGTAGATCACGAAGGCCATCAGGCCGAGGAAGGTCACCAGCGGCGGGAGCCACCAGTGGTCGGTGCGCAGGGTGCGCGCGCCGATGCGAGCTCGGCCGGTGGCGCTAGCGGGTGCGGACATTCGTTGACCTCGTTGTCGTGAGTCGTCCGACGTGCTCCCCTTGAGGCCGCTCATTGTGGATCAGCTCACAGCACGCCAGGTAGTCCCCCAACCGGCGCAACCTTCGAGGCCGCCCGGCCGGAGGCGGCGGCCCGCGAGGGTCGGCGCCGGGGTCCCGGCGTGCTCGCGCCGGGCGAAATCAGACCGCTCGGGTCAGTGCCGCGCCTGGCCTCCCAGGCCCTCGTCGTCGGCGTCCTCCCACAGCGACGGGTCGTAGGGGGTGTCCGGCACGATCACCACCTCGTCGCGGGCGTCATCGCTGCGCCGCGGAGCGGGGAGAACGGCGGAGAGCTCGGCGGCGTCGATGTCGAGCCGCTCGATGTCGTTGTCGATCCGGCGGACCACGGCGGCATCGCCGTAGCGCTGCCGCAACGCCCCGGCGCTGGCCCTCAGCTGCGCCAGGACCCGCTGGAACTCGGCCAGTTCGGTCGTCGTCGAGGCCATCGGCGAACACCTCTCGCGCCTAGGTGGTGGAACCTCCGCCCTGACTCTGCCCGCCCCGAGCGAATGTGACAAGTACCACATCAAACGATCATCGGCCGCGTCCCCCGAACGGGCGCTACGTGGCGTCGGCCGCCATCCGCGAGGACGCCGGGCCGCGCTCGGCGCACGGCGGCCCGGAGATGGCCCGCCCGATGCGCTGCCCGCCCCAGCCGAGCGCCAGGACGTAGGCCAGCGCGCAGGCCACGACCACCGCCGACGAGGCCGGCCAGAGCCAGGGCGGGACGCCGGGAGCCGCTTCGCGGCGCAGCAGCTGGTACTCCGGCAGCGCGTCGCGGGTGAACTGCGCCGGCGCGGGAACTCCCGGCCTGCTGCGGGTCGCGTCGGCCGGGAAGTGCACCGGGGTCGCCAGGATCGCGCGGCCGGAGTGCAGCCTGATCATCGTCTTCCACGGCCCGTGGATCGGCATCGGCTGGTTGGTGCGGTAGACGCCGGGCGCGACCTCGGTCAGCCGGTCGACGTGCAGCGCACCGCCCTGCCAGCCGGTGATGGTCAGCCAGGTCGGGCGCTCGGCGATCGGTGCGGGCTCGATGCGCACCTCGGCCTGCGAGGTCAGCTCGTCGACGGCCACCGCGGCCCGGACACCGCCCGGCGAGGTGCCGACCAGCCCGTTGACGACCGCGACCGCGATGCCGGCGAGCGCCACCGCGAACACCCCGCCGCGCACCCGCGCGGGCGGCAGCTCCCCGCGCAGCGCCCGCACCAGCAGCGCGCCGAGCAAGCCGCCGCAGACGCCGCCGACCAGCGACATCAGCACGCCCTCCGGCAGCATGTCCGGCGACCACGGCAGCCGGTAGGCGGAGGCGGTCCACAGGTACTCGCTGCTGTAGCCGATGGTCCCGATCAGCAGGCCGGAGAACACACCGAGCACCAGCGGTCGCCGCACCAGCGCCACCGCGGCGATCTCCACGCACAGCGCCTCGACCACGTACAGCGGCATCGCCGAGGTCGGTCCGCCGAGCACCGCCGGTCCGACGAGGATCGCGAGGCAGCCGCGGGTCGCCAGGAACAGCGCGACGGCGATCAGCGCTCCCCCGCGCCCGACCCACAGCCTCGCGGCGACCAGCGCGCAGCCCGCGGCCACGGCGATCAGCAGCGGCTGGAAGACCATCCGGAACTGCGGGACGCCGAAGTCCCACTCGGCCTGGAACAGCGACAACCCGACCAGCAGCGCCCCGCACAGCAGTCCGCGCCGCACGTAGAGCGCGCGCATCGTCTCGGCGCGGCCGGTGCGCACGAACCGGCCCTCGCGCTCCAGCAGCGCCATCGCCACCAGCGACAGCGAGACGCCGCCGATGATGATCAGCCGGGCGGGACCCCACAGCGTGACGTCCTGGCCGAACAGCCGCTGCCACACGGCGTCGAGCGGGAAGCCCAGCAGCGAGAAGAACCCGGCCAGCCCCAGCAGCAGTCCGCTGGTGGGCGCCTCCCAGCACCGGGAGAGGTGCAGGGCCGCCCGCCCCGGGTGCTCGCCCACCGGCAGCACCATCGCCAGCGTGCCCGCGACGCAGAGCCCGAAGAGCCCGAACAGGATCGGGTAGTGCGCGGCGTTGGCGAGCGGTCCGTGGCCGCGCCCCTGCGTGATGCGCAGCGCGATGTCCCAGTAGAGGCCGACCAGGGTCACCAGCTGCGAGACGAGGGCCAGTCGCAGCGGCAGCGCCGACCAGCCGGGAAGGCCTCGCAGCAGCCAGGAGTGCTCGGAGCGTTCGGCCAGGCGGGCCAGCGCGGTGATCTTGCTGGTGCGGTGGCCGTAGCCGAGCGCGAGCAGCACAACGGCCAGCAGTCCCGCGCTTCCGGAGGCGATGAGGATCTGGTCCAGATCCGCGTCACCGGGCGGTGACTGCTGGAGGAACGAGGCCATGCGGTGATCGAACACTAAACCTTAGACAGTGTCAGGTCATACTGTGACATTCAACGTTGTCATGATGACGGTTCACTCGATCGGCCCAATCTCGCACCGATCCTTCCGCCCCGCGGAATCCGCGACACGCGGACTTCGTTGCGCGTCAAGTCTTGTGGCTCACAGTCCGGAGCACAAGACTCTCGGTTGGTTCCCGAACTTCTAGATCCTGTTGACTGCGAGGCAGCTTTGAGCATTCTCGGCACCCGGGTCCAACGTGTCGAAGACCCACGCCTTCTCACAGTCGGCGGCACCTACGTGGACGACCTGCGTGAACCCGCCCTGCGCGGGGCACTGCACGTCCTGTTCGTCCGCAGCCCGCTGGCCCACGCCACCATCACCGAAGTGGACGTCGACGAGGCCAAGGCGGCCCCCGGCGTGCACGGCGTGTTCACCGCCGACGACGTCGACCTCCCGCCGTACGCCTCGGGCGGCAGCCTCTCCGGACCCACACCACCCGGACTGGACCGCCCGCACCTGGCCAAGGGCGTGGTGCGCTACGTCGGCGAGCCGGTCGTCGCGGTCGTCGCCGAAACCCTGGGCCAGGCCCAGGACGCGGCGGAGATGGTCTCCATCGACTACGACCCGCTGGACCCGGTCATCGACCTCGACGAGGCGCTGTCCGGCGAGAAGCTGGTGTTCCCGGACGCGGGCACCAACGTCATCGGCACCGCGGGCGAACTCGACGACTCGCTGTTCGACGACTGCGAGGTCGTGGTCAGCAAGCAGATCCTCAACCAGCGCGTGGCCGCGGCCTCGCTGGAGGGCCGCTCGGCGGCCTGCGCGTGGGAGGGCGAGAAGGTCACCCTCTGGCTGTCCAACCAGAACGCGCAGTCCTGCCGCGACGAGCTGATGGCCAACCTCGGCCTGCCGCAGGACAAGCTGCGGGTGATCACCCCCGACGTGGGCGGCGGTTTCGGCGCGAAGATCGGCTCCGAGCAGGAGGCCGCGCTGCTGTCGCTGGTGTCGAAGAAGATCGGCAAGCCGGTCAAGTGGGTGGAGACCCGCAGCGAGAACCTGGTGGCGATGACGCACGGCCGCGCGCAGCGGCACGTGGTCACCATCGGCGGCCGCCGCGACGGAACCGTGCAGGCCTACCGCCTGGAGATCGTCCAGGACGTCGGCGCCTACCCGCGGATGGGCGCGTTCCTGCCGGTGTTCACGCAGATGATGGCCAGCGGCGTCTACGACATCCCGAAGGTCGAGTCGCGGGCGCAGACGGTGGTCACCAACACCACGCCGATCGGCGCCTACCGGGGCGCCGGACGCCCGGAGGCCACCGCCGCGATCGAGCGCGCGATCGACCTGTTCGCCGCCGAGATCGGCGCCGACCCGGCCGACGTGCGACGCGCGAACCTGGTCAAGCCGGAGCAGTTCCCCTACCAGACGCCGGGCGGGATGCTCTACGACACCGGCGAGTACATCAAGGGGCTCGACTCGGTGCTGGAGGCCGCCGACTACGCCTCGCTGCGCGAGGAGCAGGCCAAGCGGCGCGCCGAGGGCGCCACCAAGCAGCTGGGCATCGGCCTGGCCAGCTACGTGGAGATCACCGCGCCGAACAACACCGAGGGCGAGACCGGGCACGTCGAAATCCGGCCCGACGGCAGCGTTCTGGTGCTCACCGGCAGCTCCGCGCACGGCCAGGGCCACTGGACGACGTTCGCGATGCTGGTGTCCGAGCAGCTGGGCATCGACCTGGACAAGATCGAGGTCGTGCACGGCGACACCGACCTGATCCCCAAGGGCGTCGGCACGATGGGCTCGCGGTCCCTGCAGCTCGGCGGCACCGCGGTGCACCGGGCGGCGGTCGACGTCAAGGACAAGGCCCGCAAGCTGGCCGCCGAGATGATCGAGAGCGACGAGGCCGACATCGAGCTCACCGACGGCAAGTGGCAGGTGCGCGGCGCCCCCAACGTCACGGTGTCGTGGGCCGAGCTGGCGCAGAAGGCCGAGGAGGCCCTGGCCGCCGACGTGCACTTCGTGGAGGACCGGCCCACGTTCCCGTTCGGCAGCCACCTCGCGGTGGTCGAGGTCGACGTGGAGACCGGCAAGGTCGACTACCTGCGGCACATCACGGTCGACGACGCCGGCGTGATCATCAACCCGATCCTCACCGAGGGGCAGCGGCACGGCGGCATCGCGCAGGGCGCGGCGCAGGCGCTGCTGGAGGAGGTCTCCTACGACTCCGACGGGAACCCGCAGAACGCCAGCTTCGCCGACTACGCGATCATCACCGCCGCCGAGCTGCCCAGCTTCGAGCTGCTGACGATGGAAACGCCCACCACGCTGAACCCGTTGGGCGTCAAGGGGATCGGTGAGGCCGGGACCATCGGCTCGACCCCCGCGGTGCAGAACGCGGTGGTGGACGCCGTCGCCCACCTCGGTGTCCGGCACATCGACATGCCGACCACGCCCGAGCGGGTGTGGAACGCGATCAACCAGGCATAGAAAACCCGCTGATCTTGTTCAGGTAGTGCACCTGAGAAGCCTGAGGAGTTCCTTCGTGCAAGTTTCGATCAACGTCAACGGCGAGCAGCGGACCCACGAGGTCGAGGACCGCACCCTGCTCGTCCAGTACCTGCGCGACGACTGCGAGCTGACCGGTACCAACGTCGGTTGCGACACGACGTCGTGCGGCGCGTGCACGGTGCTGCTCGACGGCGAGTCGGTGAAGTCCTGCACGGTGCTGGCCGCGCAGGCCGAGGGCCACGAGGTCACCACCATCGAGGGCCTGTCGGACGGCGAGCAGCTGCACCCGATGCAGCGCGCGTTCCAGTCCAACCACGGCCTGCAGTGCGGTTACTGCACGCCGGGCATGGTGATGGCCTCGGTGTCGCTGGTGGAGGAGAACCCGAACCCGACCGAGGCCGACGTCCGGTCCGGGTTGGAGGGCAACCTCTGCCGCTGCACCGGCTACCACAACATCGTTCAAGCCGTGCTCGACGCGGCCAAGGAGAAGCAGGGGGCCGCGGAATGATTCCTGCCGCCTTCACCTACAAGCGCGCCAGCACGGTCGACGAGGCGCTGAACCTGCTCGCCGAGCACGGCGACGACGCGAAGCTGCTGGCGGGCGGGCATTCGCTGCTGCCGCTGATGAAGCTGCGGCTGGCGGTGCCGGAGGTCGTCATCGACGTCGGCGGCCTGCGCGACCTGTCCTACATCCGCGACGAGGGTTCGCAGATCCGCATCGGTGCCCTGACCAGGCACCACGACATCGAGCACTCGGAGCTGCTGCGGCGCGAGGTGCCGCTGCTGGCGCACGCCGCGGGCACCATCGGTGACCCGCAGGTGCGCCACCGCGGCACCATCGGCGGCTCGCTGGTCCACGGCGACCCGGCCTCGGACCTGCCGGCCGTGGCGCTGGCGCTGGACGCGGTCCTGGTCGCCCAGGGCCCTTCGGGCACCAGGGAGATCGCGATCACGGACTTCTTCACCGACTTCTTCGAGACCTCGCTCGGCGAGGACGAGCTGCTGGTGGAGATCCGCGTCGAGAAGAACCCGAACCAGGGCTGGGACTTCCAGAAGTTCACCAAGCGCGCCATCGACTGGGCTGTCGTCGGCGTCGCGGTCGCGGGCAACCGCGTAGCCCTGGTCAACATGGGTCCCACTCCGATGCGAGCCGCAGGCGTCGAGGAAGCCCTCGCCGGCGGCGCCAACCCGGCCGAAGCGGCCGAACGCGCCGCCGAGGACACCTCTCCCCCGGACCAGCCCACGGCCAGCGCGGACTACCGCCGCCACCTGGCCAAGGTCCTCGTCCGCAGAGCCCTCGAAGCCTCCGCCACCCGCAGGAGCTGACCAGCCGAGAAGGGGCACCCCGGCACCCGCCGGAGGTGCCCCTCCTTCATGCGGTTCCGGCTGGAGCGTGACCGTTCTCGACCGCACCGCCCACCTCTCATCGCGGGTTACCCACCACACCAAGGCGCGGCCAGCACTCTGATCACAGCCCTGGCCGCGGGCCTGCTCACAGGATCGCGCAGGCATGCCGGAGGCAACGGCATTAGCGTGGGCGCGTGGTGGGTCGGGTGCTCGTGGGGACTTCGGGGTGGGTGTACGGGCCTTGGCGGGGACCGTTCTACCCGGAGGGGTTGCGGCGTGCCGACGAGTTGGGGTTCCTGGCCGAGCGGATGAGCAGCGTGGAGCTCAACGGGTCGTTCTACTCGCTGCTGCGGCCGGAGAGCTATCGGCGGTGGGCCGAGCAGACGCCCGACGACTTCGTGTTCTCGGTGAAGGGCAGCCGGTACATCACGCACATGAAGCGGCTGCGCGACGTCGAGACCGCGTTGGCGAACTTCCTGGCCTCCGGGGTGCTGGCTTTGGGCGGCAAGCTCGGTCCGCTGCTGTGGCAGCTCCCGCCGTCGCTGAAGTTCGAGCCGGAGCGGTTGGCGGAGTTCTTCGCGCTGCTGCCGCGCAGCACCGCGCAGGCGGCCGAACTCGCCGCGCGGCACGACGAACGGTTGGACGGCCGGGCGCTGACCGAGACCGACGCGGACCGGCCGATGCGCCACGCCCTGGAGGTCCGGCACTCCAGCTTCGCCACCGCCGAAGCCGTCGAACTGCTGCGAGACCACGACATCGCCCTGGTCGTGGCCGACGCCGCCGGCAGCTGGCCGCATTTGCAGGACGTCACCAGCGACTTCGTCTACCTGCGCTTCCACGGTGCCGAGGAGCTCTACGCCAGCGGCTACAGCGACGACGACCTCACCCGCTGGGCACGGCTGATCGACGCCTGGCGCCGAGGCGACTCCCCCACCACCGACCACACCGTCGCCATCCCGGCCCCGGTTGCCGAAACCCGCGACGTCTACGCCTACTTCGACAACGACATCAAGGCGCACGCCCCGCACGACGCCATCACCCTCGCTGGCCTCCTGTGACCCCAGCCCGCACCGACACCCCTCGTTGCCGCGGGGAGCGGGTCAGGGGGTCCAGTGGACGACTGTGGCGTCGTCGTGGGGTTTGGCGCGTCGTGGTGGCGTGCCGGTGGTTTCGGCTTGGCGCACCTCGGAAAGCAGGGCCGAAGGGCCTCGCGCGTCGAGGAGGTCGAGCAGGCCCGGCCAGTCGGCGAGGGCGAAGTGGTCGACGTGGCGGGACGCTCCGTCGGTGAGCAGGGCCGCGCGGCGGAACGGCGCCGTGGTACCGGTGACCGCGTGGTGGGCTGCTTCGGGATCCGTTGAGGCGACCCAGAACCCGTGCGGTGAGTTGCGGAGTTCGGCGACCGCTTCCCGGGTGTAGCTGGGGAGGCGGTCGATGCGGTCGTCGACGATCGGGCGGACGTCACCGTCGACGTCGAGCACCAGCGGGCTGTCGGCCAGGACCAGGTGCTCGGCCCGCTCGCGGAGCCGCAGCACCGTCACCGTCGAGGACGGGCTGTTCGGGTTGTTCAGGTCGCAGGTGCCCGCGTGGGCCGCCCGAACCCGGTCGATCGCCTCGGCCAGCACGTCGGGGAGCGGGTCTTCGCTGGTCGTGAGCAGTTCCGCCAGCGCCCCGCCGAGCCGCCGGACGAGCCAGACGACGTCGTGCACGCACCCGCTGTCGACACCCGCGGGAGCGGTGGCGCCGTCGAGCACGAACGCCCAGTCCGGGCCGATCGCGAAGTGGTCCTCGTTGCGACGCCCCGGGGTCGCGGTGGTCGCCGCCGTCGCGGACATCCGCACGCCTCCTCCGTCTCGTCCGGCACGATACTCATTCCGGCCCCGCTCGGCCGATCCGCGTGCGATCCTCGGTGCGTGGTTGACCTGCAGAGACTGATCGCGTTCTGCGCGATGTCGTTGCTGTTGTCCGCGATTCCCGGGCCCAGCGTGCTGTTCGTCGTCGGTCGTGCGCTCGCGCACGGTCGGCGCGCCGCGTTGTCCTCCGCGCTGGGCAACGCGCTGGGCGGGTACGTGCTGGTCGTCGCGGTGGCGTTCGGGATGGGCAGCGTGGTGGCGCAGTCCGCGCTGGTGTTCACCGCGGTCAAGCTGGTGGGCGCGGCCTACCTGGTTCACCTCGGCGTTCAGGCGCTGCGCGCACCCGCAATCGAGGTCGTTGGCGCGCAGCCGGTTCCGGAACGCCACCGGATCCGGCAGGGCGTGCTGGTCGGCGTCAGCAACCCGAAGAGCATCGTGTTCCTGATGGCGGTCCTGCCGCAGTTCGTCGACCGCGAAGCCGGCGGCGTCATCGCGCAGATGCTGGTGCTGGGACTCGCCGGCGCGCTGCTGCAGCTGGCCTCCGACGGCACCTGGGGTCTCACCGCCTCGGGTGCCCGCACCTGGTTCGGCCGCTCACCCCGACGGATCACCCACCTGACCCGCACCGGCGGCGCCACGATGATCGGCCTCGGAGTCACCGTCGCCATCACCGGCCGCCCCGACTGAACCCGCTCCCAGGGGCGAAAACCGCGGTGTTCGCGTTGACGAAACCTGCGGTCCTCGCCCCCTGGGCGGGGTGGCTCAGTAGTCGTCCTCGGGGAAGAACATCTCTTCGAGGTGGTCAGCGGTTTCGGCGACGAAGTTCAGCGGGTCGACGAACTCGTTGATGTCGAGGTTCAGCAGCGGGACGGCGTGCCGGAGCACCACGTGCTGGCCGATGATCACCGCGCCGCAGACCACCGAGGTCTGCCCCAGCTCGTCGAGGAGCTTGTGCAGGTCGACCTGGTCGGCGCGGCCGATCACCGAGACCACCTGGACCCAGTCCTCGCTCTCGTCGAGCTGCTCGCGGGCCACGATGACGATCTGGCTGCGGTCGTCCTCGTACTCGACGAGGATCCGGATCTCCTCGTCGCTGGACTCGATGATCCGGTATTCCGGTTCTTCCTCCAGCTCGTCGTCGTCATCGTCCTCCGGCGCCGGCCGGTACTCGGATCGGATGAACGTGCTCAGGTCTTCCCAGGTCGCCACGTGGCCCTCCCAGCCTCGACGCGCGCATGTCGCGGCGAAGTGTAGGTGATCAGCACCGGCCTCCGGGAGGTTTCCGCGCGGTCCCCGAAAGCGTTCACCTTCGCCGAAGGAATCACCCTGACCTGCGACTACACGAGTCCCTTGTGGCCTCACCAGTTGTTCGCGTTTCCACCACCCGATCACCCGCTCCTAGCGTCGGAACCGGAAGCGAACGCGGAAGGAGAACCATGAGCGAGAACGGACTGCAGGGCGAGGTCGTGGTCATCGGCGGCGGGGCGAAGAACCTCGGCGGCCTGCTGTCGCGGACGTTCGCCGCGGACTGGGCGAAGATCGTCGTGCACTACCACGGGGAGACCACCGCACCGGACGCGGAGAAGACCGTGCAGGCGGTGCGGGACGCGGGCTCGGAAGCCATCGCGGTGCAGGGCGACCTGACGAAGGTCGCCGACGTGCAACGGCTCTTCGACACGGCGGTCGACACCTTCGGCGGCGTCGACGTCGCGGTCAACACCACGGGGATGGTGCTGCGCAAGCCGATCCTGGACACCTCCGAGGACGAGTTCGACCGGATGTTCGCGATCAACGCCAAGGCCGGTTACTTCTTCATCCAGGAGTCCGGGCGCCGCCTCAACGACGGCGGCAAGATCATCAGCTTGGGCACGTCGCTGCTGGCGGCGTTCACCGACGGCTACTCCACCTACGCCGGCGGCAAGGCCCCGCTGGAGCACTTCACCCGGGCCGCCGCCAAGGAGTTCGCCGACCGGGGGATCTCGGTGAACGTGGTCGCTCCGGGCCCGATGGACACGCCGTTCTTCTACCCGCAGGAGACGCCGGAGCGGGTCGAGTTCCACAAGTCCCAGGCCATGCACGGCCAGCTGACCAACATCGAGGACATCGTGCCGATCATCCGGCACCTGGCCACCGACGGCTGGTGGTTCACCGGCCAGACGTTGTTCGCCAACGGGGGATACACCACCCGCTGATCGGCGACGTGCGCGGGAGGAACCGGCGTGGGCGTCAGGGGAGCACGCCCACGCCGGCTGCGCAGGCCGCTGACGTGGGGATACGGTCACCGCATGGGTTTCAACGCGTTCGGCTCGGGAATCAGATGACGCTCGACCTGCACAAGCTCGGCCACCTGATCGCGGTCGTCGAGGAAAGCAGCTTCACCCGGGCCGCCCGGCGGCTGCACCTGTCGCAGCAGGCGCTGTCGACCTCGATCCGCGCGCTGGAACGCGAGGTGGGCGTCGACCTGCTGGACCGCCGGGGCTCGCGGCTGGCGGTGCTGCCCGCGGGTGAAGCGCTGATCGCCGACGCGCGGCTGCTGCACGGCGCCGCCCGAGCGGCGCTGGTCCGCGCCCGGCGGATCGGGCGCGGGGAAGGCGAACTCCTGCGCGTCGGGCACACCCCGGCCGTCGCCGGGGACGAGGTGACCGCTCTGCTGCACCGGGTGCACCAGGTGCAACCGGAGCTGTCCACGCAGGTCAACCAGCGCTACCCGAGCGAGCTGACCGATCAGCTGATCGCCGGTGAGCTCGACCTCGGCCTGTGCCGCGGCATGGTCGCCGAGCGCGGGTTGACCCGAACCACGCTGGCGCAGCACCGGTTGCGGGTGGCGGTGACCGCCGACCACCGGTGGGCGGCCCGCGATTCGGTGGAGCTCGGCGAGCTCGCCGGCGAAACCATCGTGGTGTGGGGCAAGGCCGGGAGCTCCGGCTACACCGACCTGCTCATCGAGCACTGCCGCCGGGCCGGTTTCGAACCGGCCGTGCGGCGCAACCCCATCCAGGGCACCCCGCCGGTCACCGCGGTGCAGGGCAGCGACCACATCGCGTTCGTGACCGCGGCGGCGGGACCGGCGGCAGGCGGCGCGGTCCGGGTGCTCGACCTGCTGCCACCGACGTTCGTACCGCTGCGCGCGTTGTGGCCGCAGCACACGAATTCCCAAGCCCGCGACGACTTCCTGAGCGCCACCGCCGAATCATGAGTCCACTGTGGATACCAGCTGGACTGGTGCTTTCGGTTGATCTCGTGTTTGGCGCGAGTGGATCTCCGGGTACGGCTCCGGGCGAGGGAAGGAGCCGACCGATGGCATCGTTGTTGACGTTCCTGTTAGCCGGAGTCCTCCTGGTCGCGGTCGACGGACACCTGTTGCAGCGCAGCGGAACCGCCTACCTGCGCGAGCTCGGGGACAACGCCGCACCGCTGAACCAGCTGGTCACCGTCGTGTTCCACCTGGCGACGCTCGGCCTGGTCGCGCTCATCGCGATCCTGCCGATGGACCTGGGCGGCGAGCCCAAGACCGTGGTCGGCCGGATCGGCGTGCTGCTGCTGGTGCTGGCCACGGCGCACGCGATCACGATCTGGTCCTTCGGCCGCATCCGGGCGCGCCACGCCTCCGAGGTGCTCACCGCGGAGGTCGCGCGGCGGAGCTGAGCTCAGGCCGGGTCGCCGCGCTCGCCGAACCAGTGGGCGAGGCGGCCCCGGCGGCTGACGGCGCGCAGCCGGTTCTCGGTGGCCTGCCGCTGGGCGAGGGTGGTGACGATGAACAGCTCGTCTCCGGCCTCGATGCTGGTCTCCGGGCTGGGCACGAAGGTGTGCCGATCGCGGATGATCAGCGTGACCACGCCGGGTTCGGGCAGCCGGAGCTCGCGGACCGACACGGCGTGCATCGCCGAGCCCGACGGCACCTCCATCGACAGCAGCTCCGCGTCGAGGACGTCCAGCGGAGCGGCCTCGACCTGGATCTCCCTGGTCGCCTCGCGCGGGATGAGCCCCAGCCACCTCGCCAGCGGCCGCAGGCTCGGCCCCTGCACGATCGTGAACACCATGACCAGCACGAACACGACGTCCAGCAGTCGCTGGCTGTCCGGCACGCCCTGCACCACCGGGAAGGTGGCGAGCACGATCGGCACCGCTCCGCGCAGACCCGCCCAGGACAGGAACCCCTGCTCCCGCAGCGGAACCCGGAACCACACCAGCGACACCACCACCGACAGCGGGCGCGCGACCAGCAGCAGCACCAGGCCGATGACCAGCGCCGGGATGATCTCCTCCGGCAACCGGCTGGGCGTGACCAGCAGGCCGAGCAGCACGAACAGCCCGATCTGGGCGAGCCAACCGAGCCCCTCGGCGAACGACCGGGTCGCCGAGCGGTGCGGGAGTCCGCTGTTGGCCAGCACCACGCCGGACAGGTAGGCGGCGAGGAACCCGCTGGCGTGCGCGGCACCGGAGGCGGCGAAGGCGACGAAGCCGAGCCCGAACGCGGCCAGCGGGTAGAGACCGGAGGCAGGCAGCGCCACGCGCGGCAGTGCGAGCGCGCCCAGCCACCCGATGCCGAGCCCGATCAGGGCGCCGAGCCCGAGCTCGTACACCAGACTCACCACCAGGTGCCCGGGCGAGAACACCAGCGGTGTGGCGCTGAACAGCAGCACCATGATCACCGTCGGCGCGTCGTTGAAACCCGACTCGGCCTCCAGCAGCCCGGCCACCCGCCGGGGCAGCGGCAGCACCCGCAGCACCGAGAACACCGCCGCCGAGTCCGTCGACGACACGATCGCGCCCAGCAGCAGCGCCAGCTGCCAGTCGAAGCCGAGCAGGAAGTGCGCCCCGGTCGCGGTGACCGCGAGGCTCACCCCGATGCCGACCGTGGCCAGGATTCCGGCCGGCGCCACGCATTTCCGCACGTCGGACCACTTCGTGGTCAGACCGCCTTCGACCAGGATCATCGCGAGCGCGGCGGTGCCGACGTTGCGGGCCAGCTCGGCGTCGTCGAACTCGACGCCGATCCCGTCCTCGCCAAGCACCACGCCGAGCGCGAGGAACAGCAGCAGGCTGGGCAGCCCGGCCCCGTGCGCGACGCGGGTGCCCACCACCCCCGCCAGCAACACCAGACCACCGGCGAGCAGCGCCAGGTACAGCTGCTCCAACGACATGTGTCCCCCGCTACAGAACCGGCCAGTGATACTAGCCAATAGCTTCACCCACGCACCCCCGCGACGTGCCCGGAGACGGTTTTCGGCGGCGCGGATGTCGCGGTTCCCCCTCGGCCCTGGCGGGCCGCCTCAAGCATTCGTGGGGTGAAAAAGCAAGCGAGCCGTGATCGGGGTCTCTGGCGCGGTGGGGACGGGACACGTTATTTTACTCGCCAGTAGGTAATGCCCGGCCGAAGCCGGCCGATTGGAGACGCACCGTGTCAAACGCCCAACCCGGACAGGCTGGCGGCGCGAAGAAGCGCGACGTCATGGGCCTCGGCCTCGCAGCCCTGACCAAGATCGCCAGCGCGCCGATCATCGACAAGTTCGGCCTGCGCAAGCAGTTCGAGACCCTGGTGCAGTCCGGCACCAGAACCGGTTTCAAGGCCGCCGGCGCCGCGACCAGGTCATTCAAGAAGATCCAGGGCCACAACAAGCCCGCGCGCCTGACCCCCGCCCCGGCCAAGGACCTCTTCGACCTCGAACCCGACGAGGAGCAGTCGCTCATCGCCGAGACGGTCCGCGAGTTCGCCGCCGAGCAGCTGCGACCGGCCGCCGCCGACGCCGACGCCAGGCTCGCCCCGCCGGAGGGCCTGCTGGAGCGCTCCGCCGAGCTGGGACTGAGCGTCGTGGGCATCCCGGAGTCTCTCGGCGGCATCGGCACCGAGCGCTCCGCAGTGACGAACGTGCTGGTCACCGAGGCCCTCGCGCACGGCGACATGGGCCTGGCCGTGGCCGTGCTCGCGCCCTCGGCGGTGTCGACAGCGCTGACCCTGTGGGGTGACGAGGACCAGCAGGCCACCTACCTGCCCGCCTTCACCGGCGAGAACGTGCCGGCCGCGGCGCTCGCCCTGCAGGAGCGCGTCGCGCTCGGCGACCCGCTCAAGCCGACCACCACCGCCAAGCGCACCCCGCAGGGCTACCAGCTCACCGGTGTGAAGTCGCTGGTCCCGCGCGCGGCGCAGGCCGAGCTGTTCATCGTCTCGGCGAACCTCGACGGCGCTCCCGCGCTGTTCCTGGTCGAGTCCTCCAGCACCGGGCTGTCCATCGAGAACGAGCCCGCGATGGGCCTGCGCTCGGCGGCCACCGGCAAGCTGCACCTGGAGCAGGTCAGCGTTCCGGTGACCGCGCTGCTCGGCGAGGGCAAGCTCGACGTGTTCACCGACCTGGTGCGGCTGTCCCGGCTGGCCTGGGCCGCGCTCGCCGCCGGCACCGGCAAGGCCGTCCTCGACTACGTCATCCCCTACGTCAACGAGCGCACCGCGTTCGGCGAGCCGATCAGCCACCGGCAGGCCGTGGCCTTCAGCGTCGCCGACATCGGCATCGAGCTGGAGAGCATCCGGCTGACCACGCTGCGCGCCGCCGCCCGCGCCGAGCAGGGCAAGCCGTTCGCCCGCGAGGTCGCGCTGGCCCGGAAGCTGGCCACCGACAAGGGAATGCTCATCGGCAACGCCGGCGTGCAGCTGCTCGGCGGTCACGGCTACACCAAGGAACACCCCGTCGAGCGCTGGTACCGAGACCTGCGCGCCATCGGCGTGATGGAAGGCGCGGTCCTCGTCTGAGGGCTTCCGAGACGCGAAGGACTTAAACCCATGATCAATCTTGAGGTCCCGAAGAAGGCGACCGCGCTGGTCAACCAGGCCTACCAGGCCGCTTCCGAGGTCTTCCGCCCGATCTCGCGCAAGTACGACCGCGCCGAGCACGAATACCCCAAGGAGCTCGACACCCTCGCCGCGCTGCTGGACGGGCTCAACTCCTCCGGTGAGGGCGGCGCGGGCGCGGCCGGCGTGCGCAAGAGCGACGACGACGGCAACAAGGGCAACCGCAACGGCGCCAACCTGAACCTCGTGCTGGGCACGATGGAGATGTGCTGGGGCGACGTGGCGATGCTGCTGGCCATGCCGCGCCAGGGCCTGGGCAACGCGGCGATCGCCTCGGTCGCCAACGAGGAGCAGGCCAAGCGCTTCGCGCAGGTGTGGGCGGCGATGGCCATCACCGAGCCGCACACCGGCTCGGACTCGGCCAACATCAACACCACCGCGGAGCTCGACGGCGACGAGTACGTCCTCAACGGCGAGAAGATCTTCGTCACCGCTGGTGGGCGCGCCAACACCGTGGTCGTGTGGGCGACGCTGGACAAGTCCCTCGGCCGCGCGGCGATCAAGTCGTTCGTGGTGGAGAAGACCCGTCCGGGCATCACCGTGGAGCGGCTGGAGCACAAGCTCGGCATCAAGGCCTCCGACACCGCCGTCATCCGGCTGGACAACTGCCGGGTGCCGAAGGAGAACCTGCTCGGCTCGCCGGAGATCGACACCAAGTCGGGCTTCGCGGGGGTCATGCAGACCTTCGACAACACCCGCCCGCTGGTCGCGGCGATGGCCATCGGCGTCGCGCGGGCCGCGCTGGAGGAAACCGCGAAGGTCCTCGCCGAGGCGGGCGTGACGGTCGACTACGACCGCCCGGCCAACTCCCAGCACGCCGCCGCCGCTGCGTACCTGCAGCTGGAGGCCGACTACGAGGCCGCGTACCTGCTGACGCTGCAGGCCGCGTGGATGGCCGACAACCGCAAGCCGAACTCGCTGCAGGCGTCGATGGCCAAGGCCAAGGCGGGCCGCTCGGTCGTCGACATCACGCTGCGCTGCGTCGAGCTCTGCGGCACCGTCGGCTACACCGAGGAATCGCTGCTGGAGAAGTGGTCCCGCGACTCGAAGATCCTCGACATCTTCGAGGGCACCCAGCAGATCCAGCAGCTCATCGTCGCCCGCCGCCTCCTCGGCAAGTCCAGCGCCGAGCTCAAGTAACCCCCGCCCGCCCACGCGGCACGGCACCCGGATTACGGCGGTTTTCAGGCCCCGGATTACGGCGGTTTTCGGTGTCCCGATGGCGGCGGTGGTCCGGTGTTGCCCCGATTACCGCCGTAATCCGGTCCCCGATTACGGCGGTAATCGGGTCACCCCCGGCGGTTCGGGACTGGCTGGTGGGGTGTTTTCACTGGGACTTCGCGGGTTCAGCCTTCGGCGCACTCGCCGAGGGTGTTGCCGACGAGGCTGTAGAGGGTTTCGGCGAGTTGGGTGATGCCCGGTTCCTCGATCGGGTAGTGGCCGCACTCGTCGAGCATGACCACCGTGGTCGGGGCCTTGATGCGGTCGAGGAAGCGGAGGCTGAGCTCCGGTGGCGTCCACTCGTCGGCCGAAGGGTGGGTGAGGACGACGGGGGTGACCGCGAAGTCCTCCGGTGGGGTGTGCCGGTAGCGGGCGAAGCTGGTCAGCAGGCCGACCGGCGTCCGGGCACCGCCACCTCGCGGGTCGGCGGCGCACAGCGCCGAGATCTCCGGGTTCCGGCTGATCTTGCGCTCGTCGGCCATCCACGGCATCGGTACCCGGACTCCGCCGACGAGCCGCTCCAGCACCGCCAGCGCAGGGGGCGGGATCGAGCCGAGCGCGCCTCGGGCCGCCCGGCGGCGGACGGCGGCATCGGCCGGGTCGAGCAGGCAGGTCGCGACCAAGGCCGAGGCCTGGCCGGTGCGGGCGGCGACCTCGTAGGCGAGCATCCCGCCCATGCTCGCGCCGAAGAGCACCAGCGGCCGCTCGTCGCGCCGCCGCTCGGCGAGGACGAGCTCGCACAGCAGCTCCACCCAGTCGCCGTAGCGGATCCGGCCCGGATGCGGCACGACGCTGCCACCGTAGGGCGGCAGGTCGGGGAGCAGC
This sequence comes from Saccharopolyspora mangrovi, assembly GCF_035320975.1. NCBI lineage: Bacteria > Bacillati > Actinomycetota > Actinomycetes > Pseudonocardiales > Pseudonocardiaceae > Saccharopolyspora > Saccharopolyspora mangrovi. Next base: position 113,397 of record NZ_JAWLNX010000001.1, read on the forward strand.
AGATCAGCCATGCCCGCGACCGCCGAGCACACCGGCCACAGCGCCCCCGAGTAGCCGGCGGCGCCGTGGATCACCATCGCTCGCGCGGACGCCTCCGGAGCCGCGGCCCGCGCGATGTGCACGCGACCGCCCCGCCAGTTCCACCAGGTCGGCGTCGGCACCACTTCGGAGGCACGCCGCCGGTAGGAATCCGGCAGGAAGCGGGCGTAGCTCTCGCTGTCCACCGCACCAGAGTGAGCGCGAAACCCGCTGACGACAACTCACCACGCAGCGTGAAACCCGCATGTGCGTCGAGGATGACGGGAATGCTCCGCAGATGCGCAGTCGGAGCTGCTGTGCGTGATCGTCTGCGGTTCGCATCCCCTCCCGTCTCGGTTCGAGTCCGATCCGAGACGTGGTCTTCCGGCGTGCGCGCACCGGGACCGGCGGAAACGTGAGACACAATCATGACCATGACCAGCGCTACCGCGGCACCACGCCGGACGTCCACGCTGGACATCGCCATGCTCGTGCTCGCGGTGTTCTCGCTCGGGCTGCTCTGCTACGCGATCTTCGTCGACACCTCGCCGGCTACGGCGCACGCGGTGTTCGTCATCGACACGGTGATCTGCGGCGTCTTCTTCGTCGAGTTCCTGTGGCGGTGGCGCGAGACCGGCTGGCGACGCCGGTTCCCGCTGCAGAGCTGGTACGAGATCCTCGGCATGATCCCGGTGGCCCACCCGGCGCTGCGCGGGTTCCGGCTGCTGCGCATCGTCGTCGTGCTGATGCGGCTGGCCCGCACCGCCGACCGCGCGTTCGGCGAGCGCGTCACGCAACGGCTGATCGAGCGCTTCTCGCGGCCGATCGTGCTGGCCATCAAGAAGCCGATCACGGTCGCGGTGCTCGACGAGGTCGTCAAGGTCGTCGAGACCGGGCACTACCCGGAGAACATCGCGCGCTCGCTGGGCGAGCACCGCGAGGTGCTGCGCGAGATCGTCACCGAGAAGCTCAAGAACGACCAGCAGGTGGGCCGGATCAAGCACCTGCCGTTCCACGACGAGATCGTCAAGTCCATCGTGGACACCACGATCCGGGTCATCCTCGACGTGCTCAACGACGAGCGGACCGACCGCTTCTTCACCGAGGTCGTCCGCGAGAACCGCGACCAGATCCGCCGCTCGGTCCAACTCGGCCTGCACGAGTCCGAAGCCCCCGTCCCGGACCCCGAACCCCCGTCGGATCCCAGCGCTTACAGAGCTGACTACCAGCGCTGATGCCGCGCCGCTGAACCCACGTCGGTGCAGCGCTGGGATCGAAAGGTCCTCCACCGATGAGTTCCGCGCTCGCGACGGGTCTGCACAGGTGGGACCCGTTTTCGAGGAGGAACGCGATGAGCATTGCGCGGGTGTTGGCGCAGATGACCGTGAGCGACCTGGACACCGCCGAGCCGTGGTACGCGAAGCTGTTCGGTCGAGCACCGGACGCCCGCCCGATGCCGGGCCTGCTCGAATGGCACCTGGCCGACACCTTCGGCGTGCAGGTGTGGGCCGAGCCCGACCGGGCCGGTCGCTGCACGATGATCCTGGACGAAACCGACCTCGACGAGCGCATGACCCACCTCGACGAGTCGGACATCGCGCACGGGGGACCGCAGAACGCGACCTCGTCGCGGATCCTGATGGTGCTCGACCCCGACGGGAACCGGAGCGTGTTCACCGGCGCCTTCACCTGACGACCGGTCCCCGGGGCGGTGGGGCACGGACCAAGGACTCTTCCAGTTGGCGATTTTCACGCGCCTACTTGCTGATGACTGCCGGTGAGAGCGCTTGCGCACCGGGACGTCGCTTCCCGGCACATCGACGCGTGAAGGACCCGTCATGGCACAGCCCGTCCCCCCACTGCCGCCTGCCCCGCAGAAGAACGGCTTCGGCATCGCCGCCCTGGTCCTGGCGATCATCGCTCTGGTCTTCTCCTGGATTCCGTTCATCGGGTTCGTCCTCAGCGCCCTGGCGATCGTGTTCGGCGCCCTCGCCGTCCGCCGAGCGCACGTGAAGATCGCCGGCAACAAGGTGATGTCCTACTTCGGCCTCGCGCTGGGGGTGGTGGCGTTCGTGATCTCGATCGTGGCCTTCGCCAGCGTCATGAGCACGACCAGCACCTCCACCGCGCCGCCTGCGCTCGAAAGTGGTGCTGAGGTGACCAACCACGCGTTCGGCGGCACCGCCACGTGGAGCGGCGGTGAGCAGATCCGCGTATCGGAGCCGCAGCCGGTGAGCTCCGAGAACCCGTACCTCGGCCCCGCTGACGGCAAGCGCTGGGTCGCGGTCGACGTGACCGTCACCAACGGCGGGACCGGATCTCACGACGTGGTGTCCACCGCTTTCACCGCCCAGCACTCGGGCCGGGTCGCGCAGGAGGCCTACATGTCGGACCAGAACGACGCCCTCCCGCAGACCGCGCTCGCTCCCGGTCAGAGCGTGTCGTTCACCAAGGTCTTCGAGATCGAGAGCTCGCCCGGCGATCTCCAGCTGTCGGTGAAGCCGAACGCCTTCGCCTCGACCACGGCCTACTTCAACGGTGCTGCGTGAGCGTTCAGGACAGGTCTTCGAGGAAATCCGGCGGCGCTTGGCGGTCTTGGGCCCGGAACAGGACCGCGTGCTCGACGCCCATGAGCTTCCCGTTGGCGGCGAGGATCTTCGGGATGAAATCGGCGGGCGCGGGGTGTTCCGGGATCGCGGCGAGGTACTCGGAGTGGGCTTCGAGCGAGGTCACTCCGAGCTGCACGGGTCTGCCGGTGACGTCGACGCCGTGGGTCGCGTCCAGCTCGCCGGCGATCCCCGGGATGAGCAACCACCGCGGGCTCCACGTCGCCAGCCCTTCGTCGTCGATCTGCTCGGGGAAGATCCACCGGTTCCCCGCGTCGTTGATGGCGTCGATGACCGCCAGACCGGCGACGCGGTGATCGGACTGGTTGAACCCCATCGGGGTTTCGATCTCGTACGGCGTGCCGAGCACGACGTCCGGTGTGAACCGGCGGATCTCCCGGCAGATGTCGCGGCGCAGGTCCAGACCTCCCACGAGCACGCCGTCGGGGTGCTGGAGCACGGTCAGGTGCTCGACGCCGACGGTCGCGCACGCGGCGCGCTGCTCGGCCAGGCGAATCCGCGCGGTCTCCTCCGGCGGGTTCGGCATACCGGCTTCACCACGCGTGAGCAGCAGGTACCCGACCTCGATGCCCCGCGCGGTCCAGCGGGCGACGGCGGCTGAGGTGCCGTACTCCATGTCGTCCGGGTGCGCGACGACGCACAGCACGCGCCGGAAGGTCTCGTCGGGCAGAGCGGGCAACGACATCAAGCCCTCCCTCGATCGGCTGCCCCCGATTCTGCGCCCACCGCCGCCACCCCGCTCCGGTCGAGCTGCTGCACTCCGGTGATCACGCTGCCGCCGTCGGCGGCCGACGCGGACCTCCCCACGCCAGTTAGGTAGATACAATCTACGTAGATGCGATCTACATAGATTGCATCTACCCAGAGGGAGCGAGGAGGCGCATGGCTGCGGAATTCATCGGCAGGCGAGCTGAGCTCGCGATGCTGCGCAAGCGGCTGGACCGCGTGGCCGAGTCCGGGTCGGGCTCGGCGATCACGATCCGCGGCCGACGCCAGGTCGGCAAGTCGCGGCTGGTCCAGGAGCTCTGCGATGCGTCTGGGCTCCCCTACGCCTACTACACGGCGATCAAAGGCGCTTCGCTCCCCGAAGCCACCGGCCTGTTCCTGGCGGAGTTGAAGAGCTCGGGGCTCCCGGCGGATCGCGAGGCGATCCCGGAAACCGTGTCGGGATGGCCGGACGCCCTGCGGGCGCTCGCCTCGGCACTGCCCGAGACGCCCTCGATCGTCGTCCTCGACGAACTGCCCTGGCTGGCCGAGCAGGACGAGGCGTTCGACGGTGTGCTCCAGGCCATGTGGGACCGCCTGATCTCCCGCAAGCCCGTGCTGTTGCTGCTGCTCGGCAGCGATATCCACATGATGGAGCGTCTGACCTCGTACGACCGGCCGTTCTACGGCCGGGCGGACAACTTCGTGCTGCCACCGCTCAACGTCGCCGAAACCGGTCAGGCACTTCAACTGGAACCGGCCGAAGCGATCGACGCGCACCTGATCACCGGAGGACTTCCCGGCATCCTGCGCAGCTGGCCGCGCAGCACGCCCCCGACGGAGTTCGTGAAGGCCGAGTGCGCGGACCCGGCCACACCGCTGTTCGGTATCCCGGAATCGACCTTGCTGGCCGAGTTCCCCTCCCCCGATCACGCCCGCCGCGTCCTCGAGGCCGTTGGCAGTGGCGACCGCACGCACGCCGCGATCGCGGCCACCGCCGGTGGCATCCCATCCGGAACGCTGTCGCCGCTGCTGCAGCGGTTGATCAACGAGAAGCACGTCCTCGCGCAGGAGCAGCCGCTGTCGACATCTCCGGGCAAGCCCGCGTTGTACCGGGTGGCGGACAGCAACCTCCGCCTCTACCTCGCGGTTCTGCGGTCCGCCCACGACCTCGTTCTTCGAGGACGCACCGACGCCGCGTTCCGGATCTTCGAGCGTCGTTGGGCGAGCTGGCGAGTCCGGGCGGCCGAGCCGCTGATCCGTGAAACCCTCGGTCTGGCCGCGACTTCGGGCATGTTGCCCTGGCCGGACGTGGAAGCGGTGGGTGGTTGGTGGAACCGCCAGTTCGACCCCGAGATCGACCTCATCGGAGCAGATCGCGAACCCGTCGCGCAGCGAATCCACTTCGCCGGTTCGATCAAGTGGCTGGAGTCATCGTTCGATCAGCACGACTGGGCGAGCCTGCAGCGCGCGGTCAGCGCTCTTCCCGGTTGGGACCCGACACGAGGCGAGCTGATCGTGGTTTCCCGCTCGGGCCTGGCTCCTCAGCTGGACGGGTCGGGCATCGGACTCGCCTGGGGCCCGGAGGAGATCGTCGAGACCTGGCGGTCCGGCTGAGCGGGGCCGCGAGGGTCGTGCTCGCGGCCCCGCCCGGTCAGGGCTGGTCGGGCAGGGTGTTGCAGTTGTTGACGGCCGGGGCTCCGGAGAGCCTGTCGGTGAGCCAGGAGATGGCCTTGCCCTGGTCGGTGAGCAGCGGGGCCAGGTGGTTGGTCAGCAGGCCCTTGCCGAGGTCCGGGATTTGAACGGCCTCGTAGGTGACCTCGCCGCCTTCCCCGCACCAGTCGACCGCGAGCTGCCGGGCCTGTTCGTGCGGCACGATGTCGTCCTGCACGCCGGTGGCGACTCGGACGGCCGTGTCGGGCTTGCCGGTGCCGAGCCGCTGGTCGTCGAGGACCTCGCGCACCGCCGGTTCGGATTCGACGACCTCGCCGAGGGACTGGCCGGTGGTGGTCCAGTCCTCGCTGCGCTTGAAGGCGTGCCCGAGGATTCCGTCGCCGATGCACGCCGTGGACAGGTCCTCCAGCGCCTCCCGGCCTCCGTCGTTGAGGTGCTCGTCGGCGACGGGCTGCAGGTCGGGATGGGTCTGGATGAACCCGTTGAGCGCCCAGCCGAGCGCACCGGCCAGCGCGCTGCCGTCGATGCCGTCGATGACCTCGGTGAGGTTCGCGGGCGGCGCACCGACGTAAGCGCCGGCGAGCGGGACGTCCGGGGCGTAGTCGGGCTGCAGCTCGGCGGCGGAAGCCGTGGCACCGCCGCCCTGGCTGTAGCCGTAGAGGCCGACGCGCGAGTCGGGGGTGATCGACGCGCCGGGCAGCGATCGGGCGGCGCGGACCGCGTCGAGCAGCGCGTGCCCGCCGTCGATCCGGTTGACGTAGGTGTGCAGGCGGTCGGTGGTGCCCAGGCCCACGTAGTCGGTGACGACCACGGCAGCGCCTTCGGCCAGCAGCCGGTAGATCCCGATGTCCTCGTAGCCGACCGACACCGAGTCGCCGTTGAGCGAGATCGGGCGTTCCAGCCCCATCGAGGCCGAGCAGGAGTCGCCCTGGCCCATCGTTCCGGGCGCCACCGCCACCACCGGTCGTGGGCCGTCGCCGCGCCACTGAGCTGCGGGTTCGATGTAGGCGCCGGTCACGGCCGCGGGCTTGCCGGTGGAGTCGGTGGTCTTGTACATCAGCCGGGTCGCGGTGCCCGGCAGCCGCTGGCCGCCGATGCTCGGCAGGCTCAGCGCGAGCGGCAGGGGCTCGGTGCGCACCAGGGCACCGTCGGCTTCGGGGAGTTCGGCGGGCGGGTCGTAGAAGTCGGCGCTGACCATCGGCGGCGTGGCCGGCGCCTCGTCGGCGGCCGCGGGCGCGGCTTGCGCACCGGCGATGACCAGCGACAACGCGGCTGCGGTGATCAGGCCCCGCGGTGCCGAAGGCGGGTGGTGAACGGGTCGGGGCATGCGGATCGCTCCCTGCGTCATTGGATGGTGCGAACTGCGCAAGTCGATCGGGCCAGCGGTCGGTCACCGCGGCCCAGGCAGGGCGAAATCACCGCCCCGGCACGACGTTTCGGAACGCGCGACTCGTGGTCGCGCGCCCGTCCAGGTACCTACTTGGCGGTAGCTTATGCAGGATGTCACTCAGTGACAAGACGTCCTACGGCGTCAATTCGCCGCGCCCCTATACTGCTGCGACCGGCGGTACAGGAGATCGAGTGAACGACGACGCGACACCGGCGGCGGCCACCCCGTCGCTCACCGACCGGCGAAAGGCCGCGCTGCGGCTGGAGATCGCCCGCGCCACGGTGGAGCTGTTCACCTCGCAGGGCGTGGCAGCCACCAAGGGCGAGCAGATCGCTCGCGCCGTCGGCATCTCGACCCGCACCCTGTGGCGGCACTTCCCGTCGAAGGAGAGCTGCGTTCGCCCGCTGCTGGCCGAAAGCCTGGACGCGGCAACGGAACAGCTGCGCCGCTGCCCGCCGGACGCGGGCCTGCTGACGTTCCTCATCGACTCCTGCGAGCACGGCACGCTGCCCGAAGCCGACCCGACCGTGCTCGACCTGATCCGCATGACCGGAACCGATCCGGCACTGCGCGCGGTGTGGCTGCAAGCCCACGACGACGCCCTGCCGGTGCTGCGCGAGCTCCTCGCGGAACGCTCCGGGGCCAGCCCCGACGACCTGCGCATCAAGGTCCACGCGGCCACGATCAACGGCGCCCTGCGCGCCGCGGCCGAGGACTTCGCCCAGCGCAGCGCCACCGATCCCGGCACGGGCCCGGTCGAACTCGCCGCCATCCTGCGCACAGCCCTGCACGCAGCAGCCGAAGGCCTGCCGTACTAGCGGGTCACCGGAAGGCCGCGCTGTTGACGGGGAAGTCGAAGTACTCGTCCGGGAACGGCTCCTGCGGGAGGTTGAAGTGCCACCACTCCCCCGAGTAGCCCTTCAGGCCGACTGAGGTGAGCCCGTCGCGCAGCAGATCGCGGTTGGCGCGGGCTTCGCCGGTGACGCGGGAGTCGTCGGTGTGCGCGCGGTCGTCGAAGCAGTCGAAGCCGGTGCCCATGTCGACGCTGTTGTCCGGGAACCGCTCGCCCACCGGCTCGGTGCAGGAGACCAGCGGTTCGCCGGGCACGTACGGGCGCTGCGGCGGGACGGGCAACCGGACCAGCGTCAGGTCCACCGAGCTGCCCCGGCTGTGCCCGGAGTTCTCCGCGATGTATCCCGCCGAGTACAGCTGCGACTTGTCCAGCCCGGGGTAGAACTCGGCCTTCATCCGCTGGTCATCGACGTCCTTGGCCCATTCGACGAACCGGTCGTCGGCCTGCTGCGGCCGGTAGCAGTCGTAAACCTTGAGCGTGTAGCCCTGGCTGCGGAACCGCTGCTGCGCCTCCCGCAGCGCCTCGGCCAGCGGCCGGGTCAGCACGCACATCGGCTCGTCGTACCCGGGCACGGGATCCCCGGTGAAGTTGTGCGGTGTCGCGTACCGGACCTCCTCGAGGATCGAGGAGTCGACGTCCCGCAACCGCACGAACCCCTCCGGCGCAGCCTTCACCTGCGGCACGGGAGGAGGCGGCGGAGCGGGGCTCGGAGCGGTCGGGCTGGGCGATGGCGGGCTGGGCACCGGCGGGCTGGGCGCGGGCTCCCGCACAGGCGGCGCGGTCGTCCCGCAAGCCGCCACGACCAGCAGGAACACGACCGACATCAACCCCCGAACCATGTCGGTCACGATAGTTCGAGAACGCCACCCCGGCCTCCCGTCGCTCAGCCGCGCGCAGCACCTCCAGGGGCATCACCTTCGGGCTCCTGCGGAACCGCCTCGAGGACCTCGTCCTTGCTGGCGTACCGACCAGCAGGAATGGACCGCAGAGCGGCGAGGGTCTCAGCGTCAGCCTCACGATCGCTCGCGAAGTCGAGCATCTGTTCCCGCTCAGCCGGAAACTCGAACCCCTGCAAGGCCTTCTCCACCCGAAGTTCATCCCGCTTCGTCATACCCACTCCTCAACGAGCGCCTACATCCAACGCCCGAGGACTACCCAAGACACCCCAAACCCGAATCCCAACAACAAAACCGGGGCCGACGCGAACGCACCGACCCCGGTTAGAGGCGGAAGCTGCAGGGCCCCGGAAAGCTGGTCAGTGAGCAGGCCGGGAACAACCCTCAACGCGAGGAGCAGCCGTCAAGCGACCACCGCACCGCAGGAGTTTGGGCGAGTCGCTCCCCCAAACATCATGATGGGAGCGATAAAAGCGAAAACGCCCTGCGTTGAGCAGAGCGTTTCCATCGCGAAGTGGAGCTGACGGGATTCGAACCCGTGACCCCTTGACTGCCAGTCAAGTGCGCTACCAGCTGCGCCACAGCCCCTTGTTCTGTTTTCCGAGGTGTTCGGTTTGTTTCCGCCCCGCTCATCTCGTGTGCCAATACAGTACAACAGCCGTTCGGGGGCGTTTTCAGGGGGGTCCCCATAGCGTCCCGATGCACCCATCAGGGGTGTTGACCTGCGGAAACGATACCGCAGGCCGTCTTCCCCGTGCTCGTCCTCGTGGGGTTGCCGTGGGCTCGTGAGGACGGTCACTTCGATCATCCTGCTGCTGTTGTTCCGTGAGGTTTCGGGAGGCCTCTGGTGTTGGCTGCTTTGACGAACTCGGCTCTCGGGTCGTGGAGTTCCCCCAGAGCGACCACCTGGCGGCGGAACGGGAGTTCCAGGAGCCAGTCGCCGAGGATGCGGGCCTTGCGGGACGTGGTCGGCATCTTCATCAGGTGGTACGCGCGGTGCAGCAGCCACGCCGGTAGGCCCTTGAGCTTGATGCCGTAGACCTCCGCCGCGCCCCGGAACAGGCCCAGGCCCGCGACCGAGCCCGCGTGCTTGTGCCGGTACTCCTGCAGCGGCTCGCCGCGCAGCTGGGCGACGATGTTGTCCGCCAGCAGCTTCGCCTGCCGGACCGCGTGCTGGGCCGACGGGCTCGTCAACGCCTCCGGGTCGCTGCTGGTGAGGTCCTGGACCGCCGCGCAGTCACCCGCCGAGAAGACGCTGTCCGTGCCCTTGACCTGCAGTCTGGTCGTGCACTCCAGGCGCCCCTTGGCATCCCGGGGCAGGTCGCTGTCCTCCAGCATCGGGTGCGGTTTGACGCCCGCGGTCCAGACGATCGTGTCCGTGTCGAACTCGTCGCCGTCGGAGAGCGCGGCGCGTCCGTCCATGAGGGAGTTCGCGGTGGTGTTGAGCTTGACCTCGATGCCCAGGTTCTCCAGCTGCTGCCGGGTGTACTCGCCCATGTGCGGGCTGACCTCGGGCATGATGCGGCCCATCGCCTCCACCAGCACCCAGCGCATGTCGTGCTCCGAGAGCTGCGGGTAGCTGCGGATCGCGTAGCGGGCCATGCTCTGCAGCTCGGCCAGCGCCTCGATGCCTGCGTAACCACCACCGATGAACAGGAACGTCAGCAGACGCCGGCGCAGCCGCTCGTCCTCCGTGCTGGCGGCGATGTCCAACCTGGACAGAACGTGGTTGCGCAGGTAGATCGCTTCGCCGATGGTCTTGAAACCGACGCCCTCCTCGGCCAGGCCGGGGATCGGCAGCGCCCGGGAGATCGAGCCGGGAACCGGGACCAGGATGTCGTACTCCAGCTGCTCGACCTTGCCGTCTCCCAGCGTCGCCGTCAGGCACCGGTTCGCGTGGTCGATCTTGCTGACCTGCGCGGTCAGCACCTCGCAGCGGCGCAGCGCCTCGCGCAGCGGGACCACCACGTGCCGGGGCTCCAGCGAACCGGCCGCCGCCTCCGGCAGGAACGGCTGGTAGGTCATGTGCGGCTGGGTGTCGATGACGGTGACCCTCGCCTCGTGGGCGTCGAGCTTCTTCTGCAGCCGCAACGCCAAGGTCAGGCCGACGTGACCGCCACCGATGATCACCACGCGCGGACTAGGCATGCTGCGGCTCCCCTCGGGCACCTTCACGCGTGCGACGCGGGTCGACCGCGCGCTCCGGGTGACGACGGAGGTACTCCTGCTCCAGCTCGAACGTGCGGGCGGTGTGCTCGCGCAGCGCGTCCGGCGAGCCGTGCAGGAACGTCTCGTTGCGCGTCTGGTGCAGGTGGCGGAGCTCCCGCAGCAGCAGGTCCTCCGACAGCTCGTGCCCCGGAATACCGGTGGTGTTCATGTCGTCCTCCCGCGTCGGACAGGGGCAACCGCGACGCCGGTGGCGTCACCACCCGAGTACCCGCGACGGGGAGGATCAACACCTCACGCAGCGGCCCGCATCGGCTCCGGATCGGCTTCCGGGCGCGGACGGGTCTCCGAGGCACCCACCCAGGCCAGCAGGCCGAGGGCCGCCGTGGCACCGGTGACCAGGAACGCCGCCTGGTAGGAGACCGTGTCGGCGAGTGCACCGGCGATCAGCGGGCCGAGGATGGCGCCGAGGTCGGCCGACTGCTGGAACGTCGCCAGCACGGTGCCGCCGCGCCGGTTGCCGCCGATGATGTCGGCGACCGCCGCGTTCTGCGCCGGGTTGAGCACGCCCGCACCCATGCCCGCCACCAGCGACGCCGCCAAGAACAGCGGGACCGAGCCGGTGAAGCCCAGCGACGCGGTGGCCACGCCCGAGACGACCAGGCCGATCAGCACCATCGGCTTGCGGCCGTGCCGGTCGGCCATCCGCCCGGACAGCATGAGGGCCCCGGCGTTGCCCGCGGCGAACACCGACAACGCGATGCCGGACATCGACTGCGGCGCCTTCAGCGCCTCCACCACGAACAGCGGGACCAGGGCGATGCGGACGCCGAAGACGGCCCAGCCGGTCCCGAAGTTCGACAGCAGCGCGGCGATGTAGGAGCGCATCCGGAGGGCTTCGGTCAGCGGCATCGCCGGGGTGGCGTCGTCGCCGAGCGGCGCGGCCAAGGTGGACTTGCGCAGCATCAACCAGCCGAGGAAAGCGGCCAGGAACAGGGCGATGCCGTAGGTGACGAACGGCAGCCGCAGCGAGTAGCCGACCATCAGGCCACCCACGATCGGGCCGGAGATGTTGCCCAGCAGGAAGCTCGTCGCCCACAGACCCGAGGCCCGTCCGCGCAGGTGGGGTGGGGACAGGCGGATCAGCAGGCCCACCCCGGAGACGGTGAACATCGTCGAGCCGATGCCGCCGAGCGCGCGGAAGACCAGCAGCTGCCAGTAGGAGTCGGCGAAGGCGCACGCGGTGCTGCTGATGCCGACGATCGTGATGCCGATGACGTAGATCGTGCGCTCGCCGGCCGCCGAGACCAGACGTCCGCTGAGCGGGGCGAAGATCAGCCGCATCATCGCGAAGGCGCTCACGATGAATCCGGCTGCGGTCACGCCCACGTCGAAACTCGTGGCGAACGCCGGTAACGCGGGAGCGACGATCCCCATGCCGACGGCGACGATGAAGCTGCCCACGACGAGGATCCAGATCTCGCGGGGAAGGGAGGTGATTCCCGGGCTCTTGGTGGTCTTCTCTGACGCTGAGCCGCTGGTCACAGCTTCCTCCCCGAAATTTTGGACAGTTGGAGCCAGCAACCCCAACGCCGCCCGGTACCGCCGAAATTCCGCCGGAGGGGTTTCGTGGCGAGCGCCTCACCCACCTGGTCCAGTCCACACTCCGGAACGCCCGACCGGGGGTGGGTGGTCGAATTTCGCGCGAAGTTCGAGCGGGAACTTCCGGACTCGAATTTCGCGCGAAATTGGAAAGGGCCTGCTCGCGACCGCAGGTGGGCGTGGTCAGAGCAGGTCGTCGATCCGGCGGGCGTAGGCCGTGACGCCGTAGGCGACTTCGAAGCCGATGGCTTCGGCGAAGCGCTGGGCCGTGCCACCTTCCTCGGCGTGGCCCGCGACGAGCAGGGCGCCCATGCGGCGGAGCTCCTCGGACGCCTCGGTGACCAGGTCGTGGCCGTATCCGCGCCGGCGACGACCCGGCCGGACCACGACCTGCTCGATCAGCCCGACCCCGCGTTCGACGAAGCCCTGCGCGAAACCGGCGATCCGGTCGACGCCGGGATCGTCGACGACGAGCAGGACGCTGCGGTTCTCGTCGACGCGGTGACCGAGGTGCCGCGCGAGCCGCCGCTCGCCCTCCTCCGACAGGCCGGTCTCGTCGGCGTAGAGCTCGACGATGCCCTCCAGGTCCCGGTCCTCGGCAGGCCGGGTGATGCCGCGGCTGAAACCCCGGGTGCGGTGCAGCAGCACCACCTGCTCCTCGACCGCGCGCCACGCGGCGTCGTCGGCGATGCCCTCGATCTCGCCGACCGTCGTGGGCGAGGCGTAGACGACGGCCTCCGAGCGTCCCGCCTCGGCGAACACCTGCTCCAGCTCCAGCAGCGTGCCGGCGACCTGGGCGCCGGTCCCCCACAGCGCGCACGCGTGGTTGGCCACCGGCAGCGGGTTGTCCTGGTTGAGCACCACCGTCGCGACACCCACCCGGGTGCGCAGGCCGTAGCGGACCACGGCCGAGGCCAGACGCGCGGTCTCGACCAGTCCTGCCAGGTCTCGGGCTTGCCTGGGGTCGAGGAGGGTTTCGTCGTCCGGATCGTGCAGCGGGTCCACGCGGCCATTGTCCTCCCGGCCGAGCTCGGGACCCGACACCCTGCCGGATGTCGGCCCGAAGAGGCACGATTGTTCCGTGACGACGCCGGATCAGCTCGCCGATGAACTCCTCGACCTCGACCTGGACTCCGACCCGATCGGTGCCTCGCTCTACGGCCTGCCGGGTCGCGACCACCTGCTCCCGGACATCTCCGCGGCCGCCGAGTTCGCCCAGCGCGAGCGCGCCGAGGACATCCGGGTGCGCGCGATGGCCGTCGACACCACCCACGCGGGCCTCGAGGACCGGCTGACCATCGCGGTCGTGGTGCAGCACGCGCGGTCCACGGTCGATCGCCTCGACTCCCGCTCCCCCGAGTACACGCTGATCGGCAACCTGTTCGCGCCGGTCGCCGGCCTGCTGTTCCACCTCGGGCAGGTGCCGGTGAGCGGGCAGCAGCAGTCCGAGGACTACCTGCGGCGCATCGCCCGCATCCCCGACTTCACCTCCGCCGCCGCGCAGCGCCACCGCGAAGGCGTTCGGGCGGGCCGGGTTCCGGTGCGGCCGCTGGTGGACGACGCGATCGCGGCCCTCGACTCCCACCTGGCCCACCCCGAGCAGGACCCGCTGCTCACCCAGCAGCTCCCCGACGCCCTCGACGACCAGCGGCGACGCCTGATCCACGACGTGGTGAACCCGGCGCTGGCCGAGTACCGCGAGGTGCTGGCGCGCGAGATCGCGCCGCACGCGCGCGGAGCCGACCGGCCGGGACTGTGCTGGCTGCCCGACGGGCACGAGATCTACCAGCGGCTCATCCGCGCCCACACCACCACCGAGCACACCCCGGGTGAGCTGCACGAGATCGGCCGGGCTCAGCTGGCCTCGCTGCGCGCGGAGATCTCCGAGCTCGGCGACCGCCTCTGGGGCGAGCCGGACCCGGCAGCCGTGCTGCGGCGGATGCAGACCGACCGGTCGCTGGTCTGGAACGACGGCGAGGAGATGCTGACCGCCGCGCGCGAGGCCATCGAGAAGGCGACCGCCGCCGCGCCGGACTGGTTCGGGCGGCTGCCGCAGCAGCCGTGCGAGGTGCGGCCGGTGCCGGGCACGCCGTCGGAGAGCACCCCGATCGGCTTCTACATGTCCCCGGCGCTGGACGGTTCGCGGCCCGGCGTGTACTTCGCGAACACGCTGCGGGCCGACCAGCGGCCCCGGTTCGCCTCCGAGGTGATCGCCTTCCACGAGGTCGTGCCGGGACACCACCTGCAGATCAGCCTCGCCCAGGAGCTGACCGAGCTGCCGCTGCTGCGCAGGCTCGCCGGGTTCAACGCCTACACCGAGGGCTGGGGGCTCTACACAGAGCGGCTGGCGGACGAGATGGGGCTGTACTCGGGGGACCTGATGCGGCTGGGCATGGTCGTGCAGGACCTGCTGCGGGCCGCGCGGCTGGTCGTGGACACCGGGCTGCACGAGTTCGGCTGGAGTCGGCAGCGCGCTCTGGAGACGATGACCTCCAGCACCACGCTGTCGGACCTGGAAGCGGCTTCCGAGGTCGACCGCTACATCGTCTACCCAGGCCAGGCGCTGTCGTACCTGGTGGGGCGGCTGGAGATCGAGCGGATCCGGGACGCCGCGCGGCAGCGGCTGGGCGCGGAGTTCGACGTCAGCAGGTTCCACGACACCGTCCTCGGGCACGGTGCGCTGCCGATCTCCGCGCTGGAGTTCCTGGTCAACGATCAGCCCCCTGCTACATCCAGGTGACGCGGTTCCAACACGCTCGAAATCGACACGGAACGCATTAGTGTCGATACCGAGCGTGTCCACTGCTGCGCGCGACCAGGCTTGTCGGGAGCTGGACAGGAGGCGCCGTGACCGGGACCTTTCACCACCGTCAGGAATTGCTCCGGCGCGAAGCGGAGGTGCAGCTGCGGGACCGGCCGCTGCCGTCGTGGCAGAAGCGCGTCCTGCACCGCTTCGCCGCCGAACGCGACAACGGCTGGTACCCGCTGCTCAACCAGTTCGCGCCGCACACCCCCCGGCAGCGGCCGGACCTGGTGCTGGTCGGCCGGATGGGCGTGCTGGTGGTGCTGCTGCGGGAGGCCGAGCCGGACTGGGAGGACTCGCGCGCGGCGTTCGTGTGGACCGCGGAGCTGCTGGCCGGGGCGTCGATCGGGTCCGGGATGCTCAGCGAGTCGGTGCTGCGCACGGTCGTGGTGCACCCGATCGAGCACACCGGCCGGCAGGGCCGCAGCGCCGATCACCTGGCGATCACCGAGGACGAGCTGGACCGGCTGCTCAAGCGCGGCGAGCGGATCCTGACCTCCGACGAGGCGTTATCGCTGGCCAAGCACCTCGACAGCCGCACCTTCGACCTGACGCCGATCATGTGGAACTCGCAGCGCATCCCGAGGCAGCGCGGCAGCGTTCCCGAGGTGCTGCAGGAGCCGGTCGCGCCGTCGGCACGCAGGCCCTTCCGGGACTGGCGGTACTTCCTGGACGACGCGCAGCTGGGCGCGGTACGGCGCAGCTACTCCGGTCCGGCGCAGATCAGCGGTCCCGCCGGGACCGGCAAGACGACGTTGGCGCTGCACCGGCTGGCCTACCTGGCGCGGCGCGGCGACGGGAAGCTGCTCTACACCGCGGGGCTGCCGCTGGTCCCGGAACGGGCGGGCAAGCGGTTCGACCAGATGGCGCCGGAGCTGTCCGGGCAGATCGAGTTCACCTCGCTGCACGAGTGGGCGCGGGGCTTCCTCGCCGGGCGCGGGCGTTCGGCCGACGTCGACGATCAGGAGGTCCGGCGGGCCTTCGACGCGGTGTGGTCGCGGGACGTGGTGCTGCACGGCTTCCGGAACTCGCGCGAGTACTGGAAGGACGAGGTCGACCGGGTGATCAAGGGTCGCGGGATCTCGACGTTCGACTCCTACCGGTCGGCTTCGCGCAAGGGGCGCGGCGGCCAGCTGCCGCCGGAATTCCGCTCGCACGCCTGGCGCTTCTACTGCGAGTACGAGCGGGAGCTGTCCGAGCGCGGCGTCTTCGACCACAACGACGTGCTCAAGCGCGCGCTGGTGGAGCTGGAGCGGCGTCCGCTGCCCCGCCAGTACGCGGGTGTGGTCGTCGACGAGGCCCAGGAGCTGACGTTGACCGGGCTGCGGCTGGCGCACGCGATCAGCGGTGACGGGCCCGACCAGTTGCTGCTGGTCGGAGACGGTCAGCAGCAGGTCCTCGCGGGTGGTTGGCGGTTGTCGGACGCCGGGATCTCGCTGCACGGCCGGGGTGAGGTGCTGCAGCACGACTACCGCAACCGGGGGAGGGTGCTGGAGCGCGCCGGTCAGGTCGAGGCGATCAACCGGTTCGACGAAGGACCGTCTCTGCCGTTGAACGCCGCGCTGCCGGTGCGGGGCGGTGGCCAGGTCGTCGAGTGGCACGGCCTGGAGCAGGAGCGCGCCCTGCTGTGCGCCTTGCTCGCCCTGGACGACGACTCGTCTGCGGCGATCATCACCGAGACCGAGGCGTCCGCCGAGCACTGGCTGCACGTGCTGCGCGAAGCGGGCGTCAAGGCGCTCCCGCTGGCCGAGTGGGACGGGCGCGACACGACCGACACGCTGGTCGGAACCTCCTTGCAGGCCAAGGGATCCGAGTTCCGGACGGTGTTCCTGCCCGCCGAGTCCGCTCCCCCGCCGGGTTCCCGCGAGGACCGCGAGACCCACCAGCGCCGCCGCCTCGTCGCCATGGCCAGGGCCCAAGACCACCTCTGGCTCTCCCACCCGCACTGACCCCGGGCTCCTCCGGCACGACGCCGGGTCCCTGACCGGATTTCCGCTGAGATCGGGTTTCTGATTTCAATGGAAATCGGGGGTCTGATTTCCATATTGAAGTCCTTCCCCTGCGGCGCGACCAGGGTTGGGGCCCGGGATTTCCCGGATCCGGGTGGTGGGGCCGGGTCGCATCGTGGTCGCATGGCGAGTTCTCAGCGGTGGCGGCAGGCCCTGGTGTGGTTGCACGTCGTGACGTCCGTGGGGTGGATGGCGCAGGCGTTGGTGCTGTTCACCCTGCTGTCGGTGAGTTTCGGAAGCGCGCAGGCCGGGGTCCGGGTGTCGGCGACGACGATGGCCCACGTGGTGGACACGACGTTGCTGGCGCCGGCGGCCAACGCGGCGGCGTTCACCGGGTTCGTGCTGGCCGCGGCAACACCGTGGGGGTTCTTCCGCAACTGGTGGGTGCTGGTGAAGTTCGGGATCACCGTTGCGCAGCTCTACGCCGGGATCTTCATCCTGTCCGCCGCGTTGCAGGCGTCCGTGGTCTCCGCCGAGGCAGGTCGCCCGACCCCTCCGGTCCTGCAGCTGGTGGGCACGGCCCTGATGGCTTCGGCCATCGCGTTCCAAGCGTGGTTGTCGGTGGCAAAGCCGTGGCGGCGGACTCCGTGGGCATCCGTCCGGAAGATCCCCGCCGCGTCCGACCGGGTGTTCGCCGCAGCGGTGTTCGCGCCGGTCGCGGACATCGCGCTGGGGCTCGCGGTGGGCTTCCCGGCGCCGTTGTTCGAGCTGATCGTGCTGATCGTGGTGCTCGCTCGTCGGCCGCGGCGGATCGCGGCTCAGCCGAGGCCGGAAACGGTGGTGAACCGGTAGCCCTGGTCCCGGAGCCGGTCGATCATCGGGCCGAGCGAGTCGCGGCTGTTCCGCCCGCTCGGGTAGTGGGGGTGCAGCAGGACGATCGATCCGGGCCGGACGTGGCGCACCACGTGCTCGACGATGCGGGCCGGGTCGGCGTCGACCGCGGCCGAGCTGTTCGGCTCGACGTCCCACGTGATCGTCCTGCGGTGGTGTTCGGCCAGGTAGTGCGGCAGGGCGAGGAACTTCTTGCCGTGGGGCGGCCGGACGGTGATCTCGCCCCGGAAGCCGGTGGCCCGGATCAGCGAGTCGGTCCGCTCGATCTCCCCGGCGACGAAACCGGGAGTCACGAACACCATCCGCTCGTGCGAGTAGGTGTGATTCCCGATCTCGTGCCCTTCGCCGGCGATCCGCCGCCCCAGCTCCGGGTGGGCGGCCAGATCTCGCCCGATCAGGAAGAAGGTGCCCGGCACGCGCTTCTCCCGCAGCACGTCCAGCACCTCGGCGGTGCTTGCCGGGTGCGGCCCGTCGTCGAAGGTCAGCGCGACGACCTTCTCCGAGGTCTCAACCCGCTCGGTCAGGTCCCCGAAGAGCTGGAACCCGCGGGCGCTCACCAGTTCTCGGAACCCGAACGCCAGCAGCCCCAGCACGACCGCCCCGGCCACCAGGCGTCCCGCCACCCGCCATCGCATCCCCGGAGCATGTCAGGTCTCAGGGCGCTGGGCGGAATTCGGGTTGATCGAGGAGGCGGAGCCAGCTGCCGTCGGCTTGCCTGCGCGCGACCTGGGCGCGAGCGCCCGTGCCGTCCTGGGGTGGGGTCGCGGTGAGGGCGATGTCGTCGCTGATCAGCGTCGGCAGCGGCGGCTCGGGGTCGAAGTGCGGGCGGTGGGCGAGCACCTTCTCCCACAGTTCGCGAATGGCCTGACGCCCGACGGTCGTCTCGCCCGGCGGGTAGGCCAGCACCGCGTTCTCCTCGTAGAGCTCGGCGACGCCCTCGGCGTCCCCGGCGTTGCTGCGTTCGACGAACAGCCTGGTCAGGTCTTCGGGTTCGCGGGCCTTCTCGCGCATCGGAGTTCTCCTCTCGGTCGTGCTTCCAGCCTGCGTCGCGCGCTTTCAGAAGTCCAACAGATGGTTCTGATGAGAGCTAGAATCAGCAGTTATGGACTTGCGGCAGCTGGAGTACTTCGTGGCCGTGGCCGAGGAGCGCAACTTCACGCGGGCGGCGCAGCGCGTGCACATCAGCCAGTCCGGGGTGAGCGCGCAGATCAGGCGGCTGGAGAAGGAGCTCGGGGCGGAGCTGTTCGACCGGTCGGCGCGTTCGGCGGAGCTCACCGCGGCGGGCAAGGCCGCGCTGGAGCACGCCCGCGACGTGCTGGCCGCAGCCGGGGCCGTGGGGCAGGCGGTCGGCGAGATCACCGGCCTGCTGCGCGGAAGCCTCAGCGTCGGGATGGTCATCGGCTGCACGGTGACGCCGCTGTTCGACGCGCTGGCCGGGTTCCACCGTGCGCACCCGGGCGTGGAGCTGTCGCTGCGGGAGGACAACTCCGACCGGCTCGTCCCCGACGTCCGCAGCGGCGCGCTCGACATGGCGCTGATCGGCACCGAGTCCGAACCCGAGGACCTGAACTCCCTCACGATCCTCAGCGAACCACTGGTCGCCGCCGTTCCCACAGGTCACGAGCTGTCAGGACGCGTTTCGCTGGAGGACCTGGCGGCTCACCCGGTGATCTGCATGCCGCCCGGCACCGGACTGCGAGCGGTGTTCGACCGGGCGTGCGCCGAGCGAGGGGTGGACCCGGTGATCGCGTTGCAGGCCAGCGCGGCGGGGGCGATCGCCGACCTCGCGTTGCGCGGCCTCGGGGTCGCGGTGCTCAGCGAGTCGATGGCGGCCGCGTTCCCGGAGCTGACCGCGCTGCCGATCACCGACGCCACCGGTCCGGCGCTGCTGGCGATCACCTGGCGTCCGGGCGCGAACGTCGCCGCGCGGGAGATGATCAGCCACTGCCGCAAGGCGTTTCGGCTCCCATCGGCGGGGTGATCCTGGTGGCTCCTCGTCGGTACGGGACAGCCACGGCTGCACGTCGCCGGCCGACGCGGACCCTGAAACGTGTTGTGCCGAGCAGTCTTCCGCAGTGACTCCGGCAGCGCCGCGAGGACTGATGGTCAGGACGGCCGGCAGCGGACCGCGTCGCGGAGTTCGGTGCAGGGGCGGTGGCCGGCGTGGCGGAGGATGTCGGCGCCCTCCTGGTTGGTGAGGAAGCGCAGGAACTTCGCGGGCAGGGATTCCGGGGCGGGTTCGCCGTAGGTGTAGGCGTACTCGGTCTGCCAGTAGGGGTAGGCGCCTTCCTCGGCGGCGCGGAAGTCGGCGGCCTGGCCGTCGATGAGGACCTCGGTGACGTCGTCGCGCTCACCGGCCGCCGAGGTCTCGCTGTAGCCGATGGCTCCGGGCGTGCCGGCCACGGTGTCGAGCATGGCGCGGGTGCTGGTGCGCCGGCAGCGCAGGACCTGGCCCTGCGCGTCGCCGCGCGGGCGTTCGCAGTCGGTGGAGTTCTCGCCGGGCTGCGCCGCCGACTCGAAGAACCGCTCCTCCAACGTCATCCGGGTGCCCGATTCGGATTCGCGGTCCACCACCACGACCGGCAGGTCCTTGCCGCCGATGTCGGCCCAGTTGCGCACCTCGCCGCGCAGCACGCGCCGGAGGTCGTCCGAGCTCAGGTTGTGCACCTCGGTTCCGGGGTTGGTGATGATGCTGAACAGCATGAAGGCCTTCGGCCGGGGAACCAGCGCCGGCGAGTCGGCGCCCGCGGTGCCGTCGGAGAAGACCACGGTGCTCGCCCGCTCCTCCGGGTCCGCCTCGCTTTCGAGCCGTTGCAGGCCGTCGACGCTGCCGCGCATCCCGCCGGTGTCGATGCGCGCGTCGGGGCAGTACTCCTGGTAGCTCTCGGCGGCCTGCTCCACCACGGGCGTGAACGCGGTCGAGCCGGTCACCACCAGCGTGCCCGACGCGCACTCCAGCGGGGCGCCGGTGCCCAGGGTCTGCCCGAAGATGAACGGCTCGGTCATGCCGACCATCAGCAGGAAGCAGATCAGCACGACGGCCCAGCGCGGAGTTCCGGTCTGGCCGCGGGTTTTGGAGATCCGGCCGTCCCCGGCCTTGGTGATGGTGCCGACGACCTCGGGCTCGGCCAGCTCGGCCTCCTGCTTGCCCGCGCGTTCCAGCACCACCAGGACCTTGTAGTGGTCGTCCGGGTTGAGCTTGACCTTCGGCAGCTTGACGATGCCGATCTTGTGGCCGTCCTCCTCCTGCTCGTCGCTGCTGTCGGGCCACTTGTCCTTGCGGAAGAAGGTCTCCAGGTTGTCGTCGCTGAGCTCGGTGACCAGCACCCCGGCGACCGTGCGCCCCCGGAACCTGACCGACAGGCCGACGTTGTCGCCGTCGGGCGTGGCGTAGTCGCCGGTGTTGATCGGCGCGCTGCCGATGTTCTCGATGCGCACCAGCACGAACGACGGGTGCTTGAGCCGCTCGCCGGACTTGCGCTCCAGCCGCTGCCAGGCCCGCGCGTGCTCGGTGTTGAGACCGGCCGGGGTGGTGTCCATCTGGATCCGGTAGCCGAGCCGCTTGCGCCCGACGATCGCGAACTCCCACACGAACGCGACGACCGGGATCAGCACACCGAGGACGGCGAGGATCTCTTGCCACGGGAAACCTGTCACGACCGCCTCCGCGAAACGAATTGGGTCGTAACGGTATTGACCCCCACCCCTCGCGCAGCCGGACTCAGCCACCAATTCCCGGGCTGTTCACCGCCCGTTCAGCAGTCGTCGGGGACCGCTCCGGAGGCGAGGGCTTCGAGGCGCCGGGCGTCGTCGTAGTAGCGGTCCTCGTCGGCGAGGTAGCCGTGCAGCATCCGGAACAGCACGCCGACCAGGTCCTGCATGCCCGCCTTGGCGGCGCTCTCGGCCGCGCACATGAGGTTTGGGCGCTCGGTTTCCAGCCAGTTCACCGCCGATTCCTGGTTCGACAGGGTCGGCATCACCACCGGGCGCGGCAGGCCGCCCGCATCGGGATCGCGGTGGGGCTGCAGGATCCGCATCGCCTGGTCGGCGGTGTGCAGGTAGAAGCCGAGCAGCCGGGCCACGATCGCCGGCTGGTCCTGCTCGAGTTCGGCGAGCTCGGCGGCGTAGTCGCCGAGCAGCGCGTGCATCTCGTAGCGCCCGTAGCTGATCTCGGTGAGCAGGTGCGCGCGGACCAGCACGTCCAGCAGCCGCCTGGTGGTCTGCACGTCGTCGGCGCCGAGCAGCGCGGTGAGCGCGAAGACGCCGATGCGGTGACCGGCGTGCCTGCAGGTGAACCCGTAGAGCCGGAACAGGCGCGCGGCGTCGTCGGGCAGGTTGCGGTAGGACCAGGAGAACACCGCGCGCACCGAGGTGTGCTCGTCGCCGGTGTCGAGCGCGTCGAGGCCCCGCTGCTCGTCGGTGAGCTCATCGAGCAGCTCGCCGACGTCCCGGCTGGTGCTCTGGTGGATGCGTTCGGCGGCGACCCGCAGCGCCAGCGGCAGCCGGGCGCACCGCTCGATCAGCGGCCGCGACGTCTCGGCGCTCATGACCTGCTCGCCCAGCCGGTCGGTGAGCAGCGCGTGCGCCTCTTCGGAGTCCATGCGGTCGAGCACCAGCCGGTAGGCGCCGTCCCGGGCGGTGAGCCCGGACAGCGAGTCGCGGCTGGTGACGACCACGAAGCTCGTGGGCGTGCCGGGCAGCAGCGGCCGGACCTGGCCCGGTGCGGCGGCGTTGTCCAGCACGATGAGCATCCGCCGCTGGTCGACGACGGTGCGGAAGCGGGCGGCGCGCTCGGTGGCGTCGGCGGGGATCGCATCGCCCGGGATGCCCAGGGAGCGCAGGAATCCGGCGAGCACCTCGCTGGTGGTCAGCGGCTGGTCCGGGCCGTAGCCGCGCAGGTCGACGTAGAGCTGCCCGTCGGGGAAGCGGTCCCGCGCGGCGTGCGCCCAGTGCGTGACCAGCGCCGACTTGCCGACGCCCGCGGTACCGGCGACGACCGCGATCGGCACCTCGGGTTTCTCGCTGAGCCGGTCGAGTTCGGCCAGCGCGGCGTCGCGGCCGACGAAACCCGGTACGTCGTGCGGGAGTTGAGCCGGGCGCGTGGCCGGACGCGCGGTGGGCGGCTCGAACTCGATGTGCTCGCCGGCGAGGATGCGCTGCTCCAGCTCCCGCAGCGCGGGACCGGGTTCCAGGCCGAGCTCGTCGACGACGGTGCGGCGCGCGCGGCGGTAGACGGCCAGCGCGTCGGCTTGCCGGCCGGAGCGGTACAGCGCGGTCATCAGCAGCGCGTGCAGGCGTTCCCGCAGCGGGTTCTCGCGCACCAGCTCGGAGAGCTCGGCGATGATGAAAGCGTGCCTGCCGCAGTCGAGTTCGGCCCCGTGCAGCTGTTCGAACGCGACCAGGCGGCGTTCGTCGATGCGCTGCGCCTCACCGGCCAGCTCCGCGAGGTCGAGGTCCTGGTACGGGGATCCGCGCCACAACCGCAGTGCTTGGCGGAGCATGTCGGTGCGCCGCTGCGGGTCGAAGTTGCGCTCGGCGAGGTCCAGCAGCGTTTCGAAGCGCTCCACGTCGAGCTCGTCGGGTTCGACCTGCAACCAGTAGCCGCCCGCGTCGGAGACCAGGCGTTCCGGCTCTCCGAGGGTCTTTCGCAGCCGGTGCACCAGCAGGTGCAGCTTGCTGCCGCCGCGCCGCTCCGGTTCGCCGCCCCACAGCGCGGTCGAGAGCCATTCAGCGGAGACGGGCGTGTTGGCGTGCGCGAGGAGCAGGGCGAGCAAGCGCTGCCGCAGCAGACCGGGAACCGGCACCTCCACGGTCCCGTGCCGCACCCGAACAGGTCCCAGCACGTCGAACCGCACCGGATTTGCACCCCCAAGGAGGACGATGTCGAACGGATAGATCGAGTTTCCTCGGGTTCGGGGTTTCCGCGCAAGAAATTCGGCGGCATTTCTCGAGAAATGCCGCCGACGATTCACCGGTGTATTCCAAAAGTGGGAAATCTTCGCTCAGTCCGGCGTGCGTTGCGGCAACCCGGCCAGCCGCGACAGCGCGGCGAACCCCTCGTCGGAACCCGGCCAGTGCCGGTGCACGGCGTCCGGGCCCGCCCGGCGGACCACCGAGCGCAGCACCGCCACCACCACGATCGCGTCGTCGGCGTAGCCGAGCACCGGGACGAAGTCCGGGACGAGGTCGAACGGCAGCGCGAGGTAGGCCAGCAGCGCACCGAGCCGCAGCCGCACCCCGCGCGGCATCGTCGGGTCGGCGGCCAGCCTGCGCAGCAGGCGCAGGGTGTCGGGGAGCAGCCGCAGCGCCTCGGCGAGCGTCCCCTTGCGCGGGCACATCACCAGCAGGACCACCACGAGCGCCAGCCACACCAGCAGCAGGCCCGCGGCGACGCTCAGCAGGGTGGTCACGACCGTCATGCTGGAAGTGTAACCGCGGTTAGATTTCGCAGGTAGAGGTGACACCTGCGACGGACGTCTCAGCCGTTCACCTCGGCCGCGTAGACCCGCTCGGCGAAGCTGTCGAGCGATCGGGCGCAGCGCTCGACCGCCTCGACGGCGTCGGCACCGCGCGGCGCGGCGAGGGTGTCGCGAACCCGGATCTTGTCCAGCCAGCGGCGGAGCTTGGCGAGGTCCTCCTCGTTCTCCTCCAGCTCGGCGTAGGTGAACTTGCCCGCCTCGGACTCCTTGTCGAGCTCGGCCTGGAAGTCCTCGCAGCGCGACAGGACCTCGTCGTACTCGGCGTCGCGGGCGGCGTTGAAAGCGGCGACGACCTCGTCCTGACCGGCCAGCGCCTCGGCGCGCAGCAACTGAGCGGTGCCGCCCATCCCCTCGATCTCGGCCCGGAGCTTGCGCAGCGTCCGCTCGGAGTCCGCCGACTCCGGCAGCACCGCCACGGAGTTGGCCAGGTACACCGCACCGGCGGCCTTCAACCGGCGCCACACCGTGGCCCGCAACCGCGTCGGCTCACCGGGCACCCGGTACACCAGCATCAACCACGCCCCACCTGTCACACCCCCAGTCTCCCGCACTCCCCGGCACCCTCACCCAACCCGCGTGGCCTGCGAAGACGGGTTGAGCGGCCCCGCTGAGATCGATAGCCTGTGATGGGGGTCACGGTGGGGTTCGTTCGCGATGGGCAGGTGGCTACCGGTGACGATCAGTTCGGGCGCCCTCGCTCAAGCCTGGGAGGACTTCGCCGCCGGTCGTGACGTCGTGCGCGGCGTGCGCCCGGAGATCCTGGCGTCGTGGACGCGCTGCCGGGACCAGTACGACGTCGACCCGGGGCTGCGAACCGCGCCCGGCGCGCCTGAGCACGTCGAGCACTGCCTGGAGCAGGAAGTCATCCTCGCCGAGCTCGGCGGGCTCGCGGCCGTCGCCGGGCGGGAGGTGGAGCGCTCCGGCGGCGTCGTCGCGGTCGCCGACGGCGGCGGCCGCATCCTCGCCTGCTACGGCGATCCCGAAGCCCAGCGGCGCGCCGACGCCAGCAACCTCGCGCCCCGCTCGGCGTGGGCCGAGGACACCACCGGCACCAACGGCCTGGGCACGGCCCTGGAAGCCGCGGGGCCGGTGACCGTGACCGGCGCCGAGCACTGGTGCGCGGGCTTCCACGAGTGGGCCTGCGCGGGCGTCGCGGTCCGCGACGTGGTCACCGGCAGCCCGATCGGCATGCTCGACGTCTCCCGCTGGGGCGAGCCGCTGTCCGGCCAGGTCACGGGATGGCTGGAGCGCGCGGCCGCCGGCGTCGAAGCGGAGTTGCACCGGCGCGCCGTCACCGACGCCAGGCGGCTGGTCTCCGGGTTCGCCGAGCAGGCGCCCCGGACGCGCAACCCGCTGCTGGGCGTGGACCTCGGCGGACGTGCGGTGATCGGCAACGACGAGGCCGCCGACCTGCTCGGACTCCCCCGCCGGACACCGATGATCTCGCCGGGCGAGCGCCGCTCCCCCGACATCCCAGAGCTGTCGTCGGTGGTGCGCTGGGCCGCCGGGCGCGCCGCCGGTGCCCCTGGCTGGACGGGATCCGCGCTGCTCGCGGTGTCCCTCGGCGAGGCGCCCACCCCGGTCACCCTGCGGCCGCTGCGCGCCGACGCCCGGCTGGTCGGGTTCACCTGCGTGTTCGGCGTCGAGGACGGCGAGCCGCACGTCCCGCGCGGCGGGCACGGCCTCAACTCCGCCCCGGACCGCATCATCGGCGTGCGCAACGACCGCCTGGTCGTGCTGCTGCCCGCGGAGATCCGCTACGCCGAGGCCGACCGCAACACGGTGTGGCTGAGCACCGACCGCGGCCGGATCCAGGCGTCGATGCGCGGGCTCGACCACGTCGACCAGGCGCTCGCGCCCTACGGCTTCTGCCGGGTGCACCGGCGGTTCCTGGTCAACATGCGCCGCGTCGCCGAGCTCGAACGGGGCGGCAAGGGCGAGTTGCTGCTGATCACCGACCCGCGCGCACCGGAGTTCATCCCGGTTTCGCGCAGGCACGTGGCGCAGGTGCGGCGGCTGCTCGGTGTGTGACCGCCGGTTGTCCTCGCGCACCCGCTCGTTGCGGATGGGCCACCGGCCGTCGCGCGACGGCTTGCCACCCGGTTGCAGCGCCGCCAAGGTGATTCGGCCAGGTGTTTTCGGCTTCGCACCGCCCGCACGAGGTTTCGAGGTGTCATGCAAGCGATGCTCATCTTCGCCGCCGGGGCTGCTCTGCTGATCTACAGCGCGGAGAAGCTGGTCGGCTACCTGGTGGGAATGGCGGCAGGACTGCGGATTTCGCTGTTCTTGCTGGCCATCATCTTCACCGGTATCGAGTTCGACGACATCTTCCTGGGCGTTGCGCTCAACCTGGAGGACCTCGACGGGGTCGCCCTGGGCATCGTGTTCGGCACCGCCCTGTCGCTGCCCGGCGTCGTGCTGGCGCTGGCCGCGATCTTCACCCCCACGAAGGTGAACATCCCGCGCGACTACCTGCTGCTGTTCGCCTGCGCACCGCTGGTGCTGGTCGGGTTCGTGGCGTTCGCGCCGATGAGCGCGTTCACCGGCGTGGTGCTGCTGGCGCTGTTCGCGGCGTTCCTCGGCTACGTCGTGGTGCGCGAATCCCGGGGTGCGCGGCCGGTGTTCCGCGACGCCGAGCTGTACGAGGCGTTCGCGGCGGTCCACGACGGCGGTGGCACGGCGGTGGCGGAGCTGCCGCCGGACGTGCCGAAGGAGCCCGGCTTCGCCGAGCGGATGCCGTTCTCCTCCGCGCGCGAGCTGCCCGGCTGGGCCGGTGCCGCGCTCGCCGTGCTCGCGCTGCTGGGCCTGATCGTGGGCGCGTGGGCCACCGGCGTGGGCACCGAGGGGATCCTGGAGGAGTTCGGGCTGGAAGGCACCCTGTTCGGCGCGACCATCGCCACGCTGGTGCTGACCATCGAGGACATCTTCCTCACCGTCGAGCCCGCGAGGCGCGGTGCTCCGGAGATCGGCGTCGGCAACGTCATCGGCAGCGTCGTGTTCTCGGTGACCGGCAAGCTCGGCATCATCCTGCTGGCCGGCGGGCTCGTGGTCGATTCCAGCGTGCTCGGCTGGCACCTGCCCGCGCTGGTCGTGCTCACCGCGCTGGCCGCGTGCTTCCTGTCCACCGGGCGCCTCCGCCGCTGGCACGGCTTCGTGCTGCTCGCCGGGTACGTCCTGTACTGGGCGGTCAGCTACGGCGTGCTGGGCATCGTCCCCGTCGAACTCGACTGAGGCGGAAACCCGCCTCCACCGGGCGAAAGACGATCTGCTCGAACAAAGATGCACGTCACCGCCGCGGCAACCCCGGGCGCGTCCTGGACGTCTGCTGTGTGTTGGACGTACCGACTCACTGGGGAGTGAACATGCGACGTGCACTGGGGATCGCGGGAGTGCTGGCAGCGGCCGTGACGGTCGGGGGCGGCGGGATCGCGAGCGCCGAGCCGGAACCCGTCCCGCTCGGACCGGACTGCTACGAGGCGCTCTGCCTGGGCCAGTCCGAACAGGACGCGCTGACCACCGGCCTGGTCGTCGACGAGACGCCGGGCGAACCGGCGCGCTGCAACGTCCTGGACTTCCGGCCCGAGGAGGGCCAGGGCCACCCGGGCAACGGCGTGTTCGTCCACCCCGAGCAGGGCGTGGTGCAGATCCAGGGCACCGACAACATGCGGACCCCCGAGGGCGCGGGCTTCGGCCAGACCCTCGACCAGGTGAAGACCATCTACCCGGACCTGTACCAGTACCCGCCGATGGACTTCACCTACGCCCACGACATCCCGGACCGCCCGGGCCAGCGCTACGTCTTCGCGTTCAAGGAGGACGGCCACCTCGCCGACTTCGGCCTGGCGAACACGGCCGGCATGGACGCCTGCTGACCCGGAACTTCGAACCGTCTTCGCAGGTCGAGGGCATCAGGGTCAGATCTCAGGGTTGGGTCCTCCCCGGGGCGCCGCTAGCGTTCGAGCAACGTCCGCACGTCCCCGGGAGACCGCCCGTGACCCGACCGCCCCACGAGGAGCAGGCCCGCGAACTCGCGGCCACGACCGGCCGCAGCTACGACGACGCGTTGCGCCTGGTCCACATCGAGCACAAGACCAGGCTCACCGTCGAGGAGGCCGAGTTCGCGCTCGGCCACCCGCTCGCGGTGCTGGCCGAAGGGCCCACCGAACCCGAGGTCGTCGGCACCTCCGGGCTCGGACCGCTGCTGCGGGACGTGCGGCTGGCCTACGGCACCGGCCGCTTCCCGGACGTCGTGGTGATCACCAGCATCCGGATGTCCGGTGAGGACGTCGAGGAGCGCCTGCTGACCGAGGTGCTGCACAACTTCCTGCGCTTCCGCGACAAGTCCCACGAGGAGCTCAAGCGGACCAGTCCGAGGGAGAGCTGGGACCGCGCCAACGCCGCGGTTCCCGAACCCGCCGAGCTCACCTTCGCCGGCGCCACCACCCAGGCGACCCGGATCAGCGCCGACGGGTTCACCGCCCTGCGCGTGCCCTACCTGCACGGCCAGGTCGTCGTGGGCACCAGCAGCACCAGCACCCCGGCACTCGACCTCACCAGCTGAGCCACGCCTCCGCGGGTCAGAGGGCTCGCCAGTCGAGGATCTGGTCGGCGAGGCTGGTGATGGTCGCCAGCAGGCCCAGGCGGGCCGCGCGCAGGCCTGGGTCCTCGGCCATGACCATGACCTCGTCGAAGAACGTGTTGATCGGGACGACCAGCGGTCCGGCGATCGCGGTGAACTCGGCGAGGGTGGTGCTGCCCGACAGCCGCTCGGCTACCTCGGCGACCGCGGCGTGCAGGTCGCGCTCGGCCTGGTCGGTGAGCGCGGCCGCGTCGTAGGTGGGCTCGGTGCCCTCCGGGACGATGCGGCGGGCCCGCTGGATCACCGCGACCAGGGCGGCGAAGTCCTCGTCGTTGATCCGCTTCTCCAGCTCGGCCAGCGTCGTGTCGGCCACGGCCGGGGCGTCGGCGAGCGGGAGGACGGCCTGCACGAGCCGGTGCTCGTGGTCGGCGTCGAGGAGCTGCTGCTCGTAGCGGCGGACGATGAAGTCGTGCGCCTCGGCCAGCGCCTCGTCGCTGAGCGTCGACCCCTGCGCGGCGACCTCGGCGCGCGCCGCCACCAGACCGGCGCGCAGCGTGACGGCGCTGGCGGCCGGGGCGGCGCGCAGGATCGTCACCGCACCACCGGCGGCGCGGCGCAGGCCGAACGGGTCGGAGCTGCCGGTCGGGTTGGCCCCGATCGCGAACAGGCTCGCGAGCAGGTCGAACCGGTCGGCCAGCGCCAGCACCGCGCCCGGGTTGGTCTCCGGGAGCTTGTCGCCGGCCCCGCGCGGCTGCTCCATCTCGGCGAGGGCCGTTGCCACAGCGGGGGTTTCGCCCGCGCGGAGCGCGTACTCGCGGGCCATCGTGCCCGCCAGGCCGGAGAGCTCGACGACCATCTGCGAGGCCAGGTCGAACTTCGCCAGCTCACCCGCGCGCGCCACGGTCGCCTGGTCGTCCTCGGACAGCCCGGTGGTGCCGCCGAGGGCGACGGCGACGCGGGCGATGCGGTCGGCGCGGTCGGCCATCGAACCGAGGCGCTCCTCGAAGGTCAGCTTGTGCAGGCCTTCGCGCAGTTCCTCGGGCTCGCGCTTGAGGTCGGCGCGCCAGAAGAACGCCGCGTCCTCGTAGCGGGCGCGCAGCACCGACTCGTTGCCCTCGCGGACCAGGTCGGTGTCGCAGTCCCCGTTGGCCACGGCGATGAAGTGCGGCAGCAGACCGCTCTCGCCACGCACCGGCAGGTAGCGCTGGTGCTTGCGCATCACGGTGGTGAGGATCTGCTCGGGCAGTTCCAGGTAGCGCTCGGCGAACCCGCCGAGGATCGGGTTGGGCCGCTCGACGAGGTTGGTGACCTCGTCGACCAGGCCCGCCTCACCGGCGAAGTCGACGGTGCCACCGACGCTCGCGGCGAGCTCGGTGGCGGTGCCGACGATGCTGCGGCGGCGCTCGGCGGCGTCGGCGACGATGCCGTGCCCGGCCAGGAACTCCAGGTAGCCGTCGGCGGAGGGCACCGCCACCTCGGGCTCGGCGGCCGTGCGGTGCACGCGGGTCGTGGTGCCGCTGAGCAGCGAGGACACCGCCACCGGCAGCGGGGTGTCGCCGAGCAGCGCCAGCAGCCAGCGGACCGGGCGGCTGAACGACAGCTTCGGGTCGCGCCAGCGCATGTTCTTGTCGGCCCGCAGCTCGCCGACCTGCTGGGCGAGCAGTTCGGACAGCACGGCCGGGGCGGTGCGGCCCTGCTCGGTGCGCACGACGGCGACGTGCTCGACGCCGTCGGCCTCGACGCGGCTGAGGTCTTCGGGCGCCACGCCGTGCTTGCCGGCGAAGCCCTGCGCGGCCTTGGTCGGCGTGCCGTCCTCGCCGAAGGCGGCGGAGGTTTTCGGCCCGCGCACGGTCCGCTCGGCGTCGGGCTCGGCGGGGGCGACGTCGGCGACCTGCAGGATGATCCGGCGCGGCGTGGCGTGGGCGCTGATCTCGCCGTGCGCCAGGCGGGTTCCGGCGAACTTGGACTCCAGCGAGTCCCGCACCGAACCGGCCATCGTGGACACGTCGGCGTGCGGGAGCTCCTCCAGCCCGATCTCGAACAGCAGCGTCGCCGGTTCGCTCACCACCGGCAGCTCGCCGGCCGCGGCGGGCGGCGTGGCTTCGACGACGCCGAGCGGGTGGCCGAGCTCTTCGCGGCGCTCGGCCCACAGCTGGGCGACGCGGCGGGTGAGGCTGCGCATCTGCCCGAAGGCCTTGGCGCGCTCGGTGGTGCTGATCGCGCCGCGCGCGTCGAGCACGTTGAACATGTGGCTGCACTTGAGCACGTGCACGTAGGCCGGCGAGGGCAGCCGCAGGTCCAGCAGCCGGTCCGCTTCGGCGGCGCTGGTGTCGAACATGCGTTGGGTGGCCTCGATGTCGGCGTCGTCGAGGTAGTAGCGGCTCATCTCGTACTCGGACTGGCCGAAGATCTCGCCGTAGGAGACGCCGTCGGAGTACTGGATGTCCTTGAAGTGCTCGACGCCCTGCAGCGCCATGATGATGCGCTCGATGCCGTAGGTGATCTCCACCGACACCGGGTCGAGCACCAGGCCACCGGCCTGCTGGAAGTAGGTGAACTGCGAGATCTCCAGCCCGTCGAGCCAGACCTCCCAGCCCAGGCCCCAGGCGCCCAGGGCGGGCGAGGCCCAGTTGTCCTCCACGAAGCGGATGTCGTGCGCCTCGGTGTCGACGCCGAGCGCTTCGAGGCTGCCCAGGTAGAGCTCCTGCGGGTTGCCCGGGTCGGGCTTGAGGATGACCTGGAACTGGGTGTGGGTCTGCAGCCTGTTCGGGTTCTCGCCGTAGCGGGCGTCGTCGGGCCGGACGCTGGGCTCGACGTAGCCGACGTGCCACGGTTCAGGACCCAGCACCCGCAGCATGGTGGCGGGGTTGGCGGTACCCGCTCCGACCTCGGTGTTGAACGGCTGCATGATCATGCAGCCTCGTCCGGTCCAGTAGCGCTGCAGCGCCAGCAGCGCGTCCTGCATCGTCGGTGTGCTGCTCTCGGTCACCGGTTCCGAACCCTTCATCGCCCGTGGTCGTGTGGATACTCTGGGTTTTTCGAACACGCGCATTCTGCCACGCTCGGGTTCGGCCGCTGCTCGCCGTCATCGGCCGGGAGCGCGCCACCACCGCGCTCGACGCGGACGAGGCCGCAGCCCGATCTTCCCGCCCACGTCGGTCGATCACCGTCCACACCGGACGCGGTCTGCCGGATCAGCAGCGCGCCCCGAAACGAAGAAGAGCGCCCTGCGCGGGGCAGGGCGCTCTTCCAGCGGAGGAGCTACTCGAGCAGGCCCATCATGCCCGGCAGCGCCAGGGACAGCGCGGGGATGAAGGTGACGGCGATGAGCAGCAGGATCAGCCCGGCGAAGTGCGGGATCAGCTTCGGGACGACTCGTTCGATCGACTCCCCGCTCACGCTGGTCCCGACGAACAGGACCGAACCGACCGGCGGTGTCATGGTGCCGATGCACATCGCGAGGATGAGCACCATGCCGAACTGGACCGGGTCCATACCGAGCTCTTCGGAGATCGGCAGCAGGATCGGGGTGAAGATGAGGATCGCCGGTGTGATGTCCATGAACGTGCCCACCACCAGCAGCACCACCAGCATCAGCCCCAGGATGACCACCCGCGAGTCCGAGACCGACAGCAGCGCCTCGGTGATCGCCGCCGGGATGCCGGTGTAGGCCATCACCCACGACATTCCCGTGGAGGCCGCGATGAGGAACATGACGACGCCGGTCGCGACGACCGTTCGGGTCACCACGTCCTTCAAGGCCGTCCACGACATGCTCCGGTACGCCAGCGACAGCACCAGCGTGTACAGCACGGCCACCGCCGCGCCCTCGGTCGCGGTGAAGACGCCGAACACGATGCCGCCCACCACCACGACGATCAGCAGCAGGCCGGGCAGCGCCCGGAACAGGCACCGGATGGCCTCGCTCGAGGTGACGCGGGCGGCCTTCGGGTACTCCGCCCGCCGGGTGACGACGAAGGCGATCACCATGATCACCAGGCCCATCAGGATGCCCGGCACGTAGCCCGCCATGAACAGCGCCGAGACGGACACGCCACCCGCCACGGTCGAGTAGACGATCGCGGCCGTCGTCGGCGGGATGAGCAGCCCGGTCGGGGCCGAGGCGATGTTGACCGCGGCCCCGAACGCCGGGTCGTACCCGGCTTCGCGCTGGCGATCGTGCAGCGTGCTGCCGATCGCCGCGGCCGACGCCACGGCCGAGCCGGACAGCGCGCCGAACAGCATGTTCGCCAGCACGTTGGTGTGCGCCAGCGCGCCGGGAACCCGGCCCACCACGACCAGCGCCAGGTCGACCAGGCGGCGGGCGATGCCGCCGGTGTTCATGATGTTGCCCGCGAAGATGAACAGCGGGACGGCCAGCAGCGAGAAGCTCTCGAGGCCGACGTTCATCTGCTGCCCGATGATGTAGGTCGAGTCGTCCCACGGCAGGAACGCCAGCGCGGTGACGAACGAGGCGACCCCGAGCGAGACCGAGATCGGCACGCCCCCGAACAGCAGGACGAAGAACGCGCCGAACAGGATGGCGACAGCGGCCAGAGCACTCATCAGTCCGTCCCCTCCGTCTCGATCGAGACCTCACCGATGAGGTCCTCCCAGATGTTGAGCACCTGCGCGAACGCGATCGCCAGCCCGGCGACCGGGCCGATCGCGTAGACCAGGCCCCGGGAGATGCCCAGCAGGGCCGAGTAGTTGGCGGCCGCGCTGAACGCCAGCATCGTGCCGCCGATCACCAGCACGACCACGGCGAAGACCAGCACGAGCACGTCCGAGCCGAGGACCAGCGCCCGCCGGGTCGCCGGCGAGAACCGGTCCACCAGGACGGCGAGCGCCATGTGCTTGCGGTGGAGGAACGCGTACGCGGCGCTGACCATCGACGTCCAGATGAGCGCGTAGCGCACGAGCTCCTCGGTGAAGGCCGCGGGCGAGCCGACGACGTAGCGGGTGAAGACCTGGTACAGCACCAGCAGGGTCATGATGACGAGCAGGGCACCGGCTAAGCCCGCCAGCGCGCCGCCGAGCGCTCGTCGCACCCCGTGCAGTCGATCGAGTGCGGTCATGGTGTGCCTCGCTTCCCGGCCGTGATGACGGAGAGGAGTTCCGCGACCTCCGGGTGCTGCCGGGCGTAGGAGTCGACCACCGGCCGGGACGCTTCGCGGAAGGACGTGGTGTCGACGTCGGTGATGAACTCGACGCCCATCGCCTTCGCCTCGGCGATCGCCTGCTCGGTGGTCTTGGCCCAGTCGGCCTTCTGCTGCTCGGTCGAAGCTCGGGCGGCGTCGGCGAGCATCTGCTCGTCGGCCGGGGCGAGCCGCTCCCACGTCTGGGTGCTGATCACGAGCACGTCGGGGATCCGGGTGTGCTCGGTCTTCGAGAACGCGTGGGAGACCTCGCCGTGCGCGCTCTCGGTGAGCACCGTCTCGTTGCTCTCGGCGCCGTCGATCAGGCCGGTCTGCAGCGAGGTGTAGGTGTCGCTGAAGGCCATCACGACCGGGGCGGCGCCCAGACCGCCGACCAGGTCGGTCTGCGATCGCATGTCCTGCACGCGGATCTTCATCCCGCGCAGGTCTTCCGGGGTGCGCACCGGTGTGTTCCGGGTGTAGAAGGACCGCGCGCCGGAGCTGTAGTAGGTGAGTCCGACGAAGCCCTCGTCCTCCGTCGATCGGAAGTACTCGGCCATCTGAGGCGAATCCATCACCTCGTAGAACTCCTGCTCGGAGTTGAAGACGTAGGGCAGACCGAAGGTGTGGTAGCCGGGGGCGTAGGTCGCCAGGCCCGGTGCGCTGGTGCGGGTCATGTCGACGATGCCCTCGTGCAGCTGGCCGAGCACGTCGGGTTCGGCGCCCAGCTGACCGTTGCCGTAGATCTTGACCACGACGCGGCCGCCGCTGCGCCGCTTGACGTCCTCGGCGAAGGAGGCCAGCGCTCGGGAGGTGACGTGGTCGTCATCGAGGTTGTTCGCCAAGGTCAACACCAAGGGGTTCTCGGGCGTCGCCTCAGCGCTCGTTCGCGCGCCGGACGCCGGCGCGCACGCGGCGAGGGCCGCAACGAGGACCAGGGCGACGGTGCCGCTGATCAATCGATTCCTCATGGCTGCCTTTCTCACATGCCGATCATGTCGACGGGCTCGAACGAGATCGTGACGGCGAGATCGCCGCCGGGGTCGGGGGTCTTGATCAGCACGGATCCGAGCTCGATGTCGTAGTGCCAGCCGACTTCCGCCGCGTCGAAGCGACCGCGGTGGAGGTGCTGCGGGAGGCGGGTGCCGTCGAGGGCGACCCAGTGCGGGCACTGCCCGGGCCGGACGACGTCGAACAGGAGTCGCTCGACGGTGCTCCGGTGCTCACCGCGCCGGGTCAGCTCCAGGCGCACCTGCTCGCCCGCGGTCATCCGGACATCGGTCTCGCGGAACGCGCCGTCCTCGTGAGCGCGGGTGAGGCCGTCGTCCTCGTAGAGGGTGAAGTGGGCGTCGCGCTCGGGCACGCAGATCAACCGCAGGTCCGTCACCGCGTCCCGGGTGAGGCTGTGCAGCTGGTTCTCCGCGACCGGCACGATGCCGCCGCCGCGCAGGAACAGCGGGATCGAGCCGAGGTCCACCGGCAGTTCCACGACCTGCCCGCCCTCGTGGCGCTCCCGGGTCCAGGCGTCGTAGAACACCTCGCCTTCCGGGAGCCGGACGACGCGGGTGCTCGCCCCCGGGGTGAGCACGTTGGCGACGAGCAGCGCGTCGCCGAGCATGAACTCCTCGGACGTCTCGTCGAGGGTGGCGTCGTTCTGGAACGCGCTGACCAGCGGTTCCATGATCGGCCATCCGGTCGCCGCAGCGCGCGCCGCGAGCGAGTACAGGTACGGGAAGAGCCGGTAGCGCAGCTTGATCGCGTCCCGCACGTGGTGCGTGTGGGCGGGGTGCATCCACGGTTCGGTCACCGTGTTGTCGGAGTTGACCGAGTGGATCGAGAACCGCGGTTGGAAGACGCCGTGCTGCACCCACCGCACCAGCAGCTCGGGCTCGGGTGCGGGGCCGTGGAACCCGCCGATGTCGCAGCCGTGGTGCGGGAATCCGGACAGGCCCATCCCGAGGATCGTGGCGATGTTGTGCCGCAACGACTCCCAGGACGTGGAGTTGTCGCCCGCCCAGCTCTGGGCGTAACGCTGGATTCCCGCGTGGCCGGAGCGGCACACGATGTAGGGGCGGGCCGCCGGGTTCGTCGCGGCGATGCTGTCGCGGGTCACCCGGCACATCAGGTT
Organism: Saccharopolyspora mangrovi; assembly: GCF_035320975.1. Lineage (NCBI taxonomy): Bacteria > Bacillati > Actinomycetota > Actinomycetes > Pseudonocardiales > Pseudonocardiaceae > Saccharopolyspora > Saccharopolyspora mangrovi. The sequence continues at coordinate 149,295 of NZ_JAWLNX010000001.1, forward strand.
CGGCATGACGTTGCGCAGCCGACCGATGGTCGCGCCTGCGCCTTCGAAGTCGACGCCGGAATCGGCGTCGATGATGCCGTCGTACTCGCAGTTGTCGTTCCAGACCGACGTCGTGCCCTTGTCCAGGACCGCTTCGGTGAGCCAGCGCTGCCACGCCTCGCGGGCGGCGGGCTTGGTGAAGTCGACGAACCTGCCCGGTCCGCCCCACCACGCGCCGACGGCGGGGCCGTCACCGGCCGTCGCGGCGGCGTCGGCGCTGCGGGTGACGAAGACGTCCGCGCTGCTGAACTCCTCGATGCGGGGGTGGACGTCGAGGACGCCGGGTTTGACGTTCGGCGACACGGTGATGCCACGCTCGGCCATCGCGGCGAAGAACCCCTCGGGGTCGGGGAAGCGGCGCTCGTTCCAGGTGAAGACGCACCGCTTCGACCCGGCCTCCGTGTCCTGCGCCGTGTAGCCCGAGGACAGCTGGAAGCCGTCGACGGGGATGTCCTCGGCCCTGGCGATGTCGATGAACTCGGTGATCGCGCGGTCGCTGTCGGCGTCGAGCTCGGAGTAGTACATCGACGAGGCGAGGTAGCCCAGGGCGTACTTGGGCAGCAGCGGCGGCCTGCCGGTCAACGCGGTGTAGCGCTGCACGACGTCGCGGATGCCCGGGCCGGCGATCAGGAAGAGGTCGACGTCGCCGCCGTCGGCGCGGTAGCGGCTGTGCGGCGGCCAGTAGTTGCTGCGCTCCCGGCCGAGGTCGAAGTCGCAGTCGTGGGTGTTGTGGTAGAAGTACCCGACCGCTTTGCGGTTCTGCCTGTTCATCTTCAGGTAGAACGGGATGTGCTTGTACAGCGGGTCGGTTTCGCGCGGGTCGTAGCCGAGGGCGTCCTTCGGGCTCATCGTGATGAGCTTCTGCGCCTTGTCCAGCGGGCCCGTGGTCTCGCCGAAGCCGTAGAAGGCGTCGTCCCGCGAGATCTCGCTGGTGTGGATGCGGCGACCGTTGGAATCCTGCAGGTACCCGAGGCCGACGACGTCCGAGTGCAGCAGGGTGCCCTCGTCGTCGTGGACGCGGATCCGGAACGGGTCCTTCTCGATGTCCACGCGGAGGTTCCCGCCGGTCACCCTGACGACGTCGCCCAGGTCGTCGACGTCGAGCGGCAGCGGCGTCACCCGCGTGCGCTCGGGCCCCATGAACTCGTCGAGCCGGTCCGGCCACGCCGTCGTGGTGAGCGTGTAGGACTCCTCGGCGAAATCGCCGTCGAAACCGGCCCGGACGCGCAGGATTCCGTCGGCCACGACGATGAGCCGGATCTCGACGCCATCGGTGTGGACGTCGACCCGGTCACCGGCTCGTTCCACTCGCTCGACTCGTGATGTGACGCGCACGTGAACTTCTCCCGATCTGGCGGGCATCGCTGCCGAGCTGGCAGCGCCGACGGTGTCAAGGATGGGGCAGCAGAGGCGGTGGCGGACGTCACCAGTCGTGGACCGTTCCGTCCTGGAGCCGGTTCACCGGCAGGTACGCCCGCTCGTAGGGGTGCTCGGCCGCCAGGGCCTCGTCGAAGTGGATGCCCAGACCGGGCTCCTCGCTCGGCCGCAGGCCACCGCCGGCGAACTCGTGCGTCGGCCCGAACACCTCCCGCGTCCGTTCACTGTGGACCATGTACTCCTGGATGCCGAAGTTGTGCAGCGCCATGCCCAAGTGCACTGCGGCCGCCAGCCCGATCGGCGAGACGTCCGTCGGCCCGTGCATGCCGGACTTGACCTGGTACATCGCCGCGTAGTCCATGATCCGGCGCACGCTGCTGATGCCGCCCGCGTGCGTGATCGGCGAGCGCACGTAGTCGATGAGCTGCTCGCGGATCAGGTGCTGGTAGTCCCACACGGAGTTGAACACCTCGCCGATGGCGAGCGGCGTCGTGGTGTGGTGGCGCACCCAGCGCAGCGCCTCCTGGTTCTCGGCCGGGGTCACGTCCTCGAGCCAGAACAGGTCGTAGGGCTCCAGCGACTTGCCCAGCTTCGCCGCCTGGATCGGGGTGAGCCGGTGGTGCGCGTCGTGCAGCAGCGCCACGTCCTCGCCGAACTCGCCGCGGACGGCTTCGAACACCGAGGGCACGTGGCGCAGGTAGGCGCGGGTGTCCCAGCTCTCCTCCGCGGGCAGCGCCGAGCGGCGGGCGGGTTCGTAGTCGTAGCGCGTGTCGTCCCCGATCGAGGCGGCCGCGCTGGAGGCGACGCCGTACACCGAGTCCAGCCCCGGCACGCCCGTCTGGATGCGGATCGCCCGGAAGCCCTCCTCGAGGTGCGCGCGCACCGAGTCGAACAGCTCGGGGATGTCCTTGCCGCTGGCGTGGCCGTAGACCAGGCACCGCTCGCGGGAGGCCCCGCCGAGCAGCTGGTAGAGCGGCAGTCCGGCGACCTTGGCCTTGATGTCCCACAGGGCCGTGTCCACGGCGGCGATCGCGGCCATCGTGACCGGACCGCGCCGCCAGTACGCGCCGCGGTAGAGGTACTGCCAGGTGTCCTCGATGGCGTGCGCGTCGCGTCCGACCAGCAGCGGGACGACGTGGTCGGTGAGGTAGCTGGCCACCGCCAGCTCCCGGCCGTTGAGCGTGCCGTCGCCGTAGCCGACCACCCCGTCGTCCGTGGTGATCTTCAGCGTGACGAAGTTGCGCCCGGGGCTGGTGACGATGACGTCTGCGCGCTCGATGAGCACTGGTCCTCCTTGACTGGAACGACGAGCGGTCGCCTGTCCGCCGGGTCCTGGTGATCGGTGCGGTGGCCGCCTCGTGGTCGGTTCAACGTAGGAGCCACCCCCTAGACTGGCAATCAGTTGCCATTTGTTGCCAACATCAACAGCGCAGGGCCACGGAGGTACGCGGTGGACGGGACCAAGCCGACGATCTACGACGTCGCGCAGCGCTGCGGCGTCGCGGCCTCCACCGTGTCGCGGACCTTCTCGCACCCCAGCCGGGTCAACCCCGCCACCCGTGAGAAGGTGCGCGCCGCCGCGGAGGAGATCGGTTACCTGCCCAGGCCGCTGGCGCGCGCGGAGGCGCCCGGCCGCACGCGGACGATCACCCTGGTCGTCACCGACATCGCCAACCCGTACTACGTGCCGCTGATCAAGGCGGCCCAGTCCCAGGCGCTGGAGAAGGACTACACGCTCGCGCTGACCGACAGCGACGAGTCACCGCACGTCGAGGCCAGCAACCTGCGGCAGCTGCTGGCCACCACCAGCGGCGCCATCCTCGCCACCTCCCGCCTGTCCGACGACGTCATCCGCCAGATCGCCGAGCACCGCCCGCTGGTCATCGTCAACCGCGAGATCGAGGGAATCCCCAGTCTCGTGGTCGACACCGCGGGTGGGATGCGCAAGGCCGTTCGGCACCTGGCCGCCATCGGGCATCGCCGCATCGCCTACCTCGCCGGTCCCCGCAACTCATGGATCAACAGCGCGCGCTGGCGTGCCATGAAGGACGAATCCGGCTCGCTCGGTCTCGACGCGACGTTCCTGGGCCCGCACGTGCCGAACGTGCAGGGCGGCCACGAAGCCGCCGACGCCCTGATGCTGGAGCGCGCGACCGCCGCGATCGCCTACAACGACCTCATCGCCATCGGCGCCCTGCAGCGCGTGCAGGCGGCCGGCGTCAGCGTGCCCGCGGACTTCAGCCTCATCGGGTGCGACGACATCTTCGGCTCGGACCTGACCTCCCCCGGCCTGACCACGATCGCCGGTCCGACCGAACGGCTCGGCCGGTCCGCCGTCGATGCCTTGCACGCCCAGCTCACCCATCACGCGCGGATCGATCCCACGCTCTTCGACGCCCACCTCGTGACCCGGGGCTCCACCGGCGCTCCACGCGCATGACAACTGATGGCAACTAGTTGCATCCGTTGCGCCCGATGACCACGCTGCCGGTATGGAACGCGGCACGGCAGCAACTCCCGGGTCCCCGCACGGCCACGAGCACGACTCCCCCGCCCCGCCTCGCTCGACCGGCCGGGTACCGCTGGCCCCGCACCCGGACCGGCTCCTCCCGCCGGAACCGTCCCAGCGGGGCATCGCGCGGCGGCTCTACGAGAGCGTGCGCGACCTCCCGCTGATCAGCCCGCACGGTCACGTCGACGCCCGGCTGCTCGCGACCGACGAGGCGTTCACCGACCCCGCGTCGCTGCTGGTCACGCCCGACCACTACGTCACCCGCCTGCTGCACTCCCACGGCGTGCCGATGGCCGACCTCGGACTGCGCGACAGCACCGGCGACACCGCCCCGGCCCAGCCGCGGGAGGTGTGGCGGACCTTCTGCGAGCACTGGCACCTGTTCCTCGGCACCGCGTCCCGCGGCTGGCTGGAGGCCGAGCTGCACGACGTGCTCGGCGTGACGGTGCAGCCCTCTGCCGACACCGCCGACGAGCTGTTCGACGAGCTCACCGCGCGGTTGCGCGAGCCCGAGTTCCGGCCGCGCGCGCTGCACGACTCGTTCGCGATCGCAGTGCTGGCCACCACCGACGACCCGGCCGACGACCTGTCCCACCACCGGGCCTTGGCCGAGGACCCGTCCTGGTCGGGCCGCGTCGTGCCGACCTTCCGACCCGACCGCCACCTCGACGCGACCGGCTCCGGCTGGACGGCGGCGCTGGACGACCTGGCCGCCGCCAGCGGCATCGACACCGGCGACTACGACGGGCTCGTCCGGGCGTTGGAGGACCGCCGGGAGCACTTCCGCGCGCACGGCGCCACCGCGACCGATCACAGCGCCCCCGATGCGCGCATGGCGTTCCTGGACATCGCCGAGGCGCGGCGCTTGTTCGAGGCGGTCCGATCCGGCACGGCCACCACCGAGGACGCGCGGCTGCTGTCGCAGCAGCTGCTCGGCGAGATGGCCCGGATGTCCAGCGAGGACGGCATGGTCATGGCGCTGCACACCGGCAGCAGGCGCAACCACCACCCGGACACGCTGCGCCGGTTCGGACCCGACACCGGCCACGACATCCCGCTGCAGGCGGAGTTCACCCGCGCGCTGCAACCGATGCTGGAGCGCTTCGGCACGAACCCGCGGTTCCAGACGGTGCTGTTCACCCTGGACGAGACGGTGTTCTCCCGCGAACTCGCTCCCCTCGCCGGGTTCTACCCCTCGGTCTACCTGGGCGCACCGTGGTGGTTCCTCGACGCTCCCCGCGCCATGCGCCGCTTCCGCGACGCCATCACCGAAACCGCCGGCTTCTACCGGAGCGCGGGTTTCATCGACGACACCCGCGGGTTCTGCTCCATCCCAGCCCGCCACGACACGGCCCGCCGGGTGGATGCCGCCCACTTGGCCGGACTCGTCGCCGAGCACGTGCTCAGCGAGGACGACGCCGCCCGCATCATCCACGACCTCCACGACCGCCAGCCGCGAAGGGCGTTCCGCCTGTGACGACACGACTGACCCGCGCTTCCGCCCAGGCGCGCCCGCCCGCTCCGGTGCGCGCCGTCCACCTCGGACTCGGCGCGTTCCACCGGGCCCACCAGGCCGTCTACACGATGGCCGACCCGGAGTGGGGCATCGCGGCGTACACGTTCCGCAACACCGAACTGCCGCGCAGGCTCGCCGAGCAGGACGGCCTGTTCTCGCTGCAGGTGCGCGGAGAGGGACAACCGGAGGCCGTGATCGTCGATGCGATCAGCCGGGCTCATCCCGGTGGCGACACCGACCAGTGGCTCGCCGATCTGGCGTCGCCGGACGTGGCGCTGCTGACGCTGACGATCACCGAGGCCGGGTACCGGGGTGATCAGGACGGGAGCGCGATCGGCCGCGTCCTGGCCGGTCTGCGCGGGCGGCACCGCGCCGGCGGCGCCCCGATCGCACTCGTCCCCTGCGACAACCTCCCCGGCAACGGCGGCGTGCTGCGCGAGGCGCTGCGCACCGCCGCAGCGGGAGAGGCGCCGGACTTCCGCTCGTGGCTCGAGGACCAGGTGTCCTACGTCGACACGGTCGTCGACCGCATCACGCCCGCCACGACCGAGGAGGACGTCGCCACCGCCGCGCAGCTCACCGGGTTCGAAGATCGGGCTCCCGTGGTGACCGAACCGTTCAGCGAGTGGCTGCTGTCCGGGGACTTCCCGCTCGGCAGGCCCGCGTGGGAGAAGGCCGGGGCCCGGTTCGTCGACGACCTCTCGGTGTACGCGCAGCGCAAGCTCCGGTTCCTCAACGGGGCGCACACCTTGCTGGCCTACGCCGGCTCCGCGCTGGGCTGCGCGACGGTCGACGAGGCCGTCCAGCACCCGGTGCTGGCGAACTTGACCGCGTCGTGGTGGGACGTCGCGGCGCGCCACACGCCGCTGCCCGCATCGGAGTTGGCCGACTACCGGCAGCGCCTGCTGCTGCGCTTCTCCTCCCGCGGGGTGCGGCACAACCTGGTGCAGATCGCCGCCGACGGTTCCCAGAAGCTCCCCGCTCGGATCCTGCCGGTGCTGCGCGCCGAGCGCGCCGTGCAGCGGATGCCGGAGGCCCCGGTCGCGGCCTTGGCCGGGTGGCTGATCCACCTGCGCGACGGACCGGTCAGCGATCCCCGGGCCGACGAGCTGGTCCCGCTGGCCCGGTCGAGGGACGCCGCACGGCGCGTCCTGTCCGCGCTGGACACCGCCCTGGCCGACGACGCCGGCCTGGTCTCGGCCGTGGAGGACCACGTCGAGCACCTGCGGCTCTCCGCCGAGCGCATCTCGTGATACCGGTCAGGCCGGGAGCCGCCGCGGTCAGGCGACGGCGTCCCGGTCCGGAACCACCATGGCGTACATGACGAGCACCGCGAGCGCGATCGAGGCGAGGCTCCAGAGCGGGAACGCCGCCATGAACGCGAGGTGCGCGATCGCCGACAGCCCGGCCAGGCCGACCCCGATCATCCGGGCCCACCGCTGCCCCGCGAGGCAGCCCGCACCGGTCAGCACCGCCAGGATGCCGACGGCCAGCCAGATGTAGCCCCAGGCGCCGAAGTCGAACACCAGCAGCTCGTCGCCGTCGGCCACGAAGTAGTCGGGCCGCAACAGCGACGTGAGCCCGGAGATGACGTTGAAGGCCCCGGCCAGCACCAGCATCCAGCCGCCGAAGGCCAACCACCCCGAACCGGCGGCGTCGGACCTGGCCCGGGACACCGCCCACTCCCGACCCGCCTCGGGCGCCCGCGGCTCGGACACCTGCTGCTCAGGCACCCCCTGCCCTGCGCGATGCTGGCCACCGGCCTGCTTGCCGGTCTCCGGACTGGACATCTCGACCGCCCCCTCCTAGTGGAACTCCTCTCCGGCCAGCATCACCCCGTTCGGGTAAGAACGCACCCTGACCAGGACTTTCGTCCTGGCTGCGGCTCGCCAGGCGCTTGCCCCGAGATCGAGCGAGAAAGTCCAACGCTTCGCAACAACACCAGCGGGACCGGCGACCACCGCGCCGTGGGGGCCTGCGGGGGCTCAGCCCCCGCCACCAACACGACGGGGCGAGGTGGTTCGCGCGTTGCGCGAACACACCTCGCCCCGAGGTCAGTGGAGGTGCCGGGAATCGAACCCGGGTCCTCCGTCGCTTCACCAAGGCTTCTCCGTGCGCAGTCCGCTATGCCTCTACTCGGCTCCACCGGTCTCGCGAACTAGCCGGTGTGACGAGCCCAGTCGCTGTTCGATGTCCCACGAGGTCCCGCGACCGAACCTCGCAGTGGAGCCTCCTAGCTGATGCCGGATTCCGGGACGGAGGCTTTCCCGGTCCGACAGAGTCGCTCCTCGCTCAGGCGGCGAGGGCGAACTCGCGCTGACTCTTGTCGGCGCTTATTTGTTTGCGGCGACGCTCACGGTGGTCTCCCGCCTGCACCGGCACGCTTCCCAAGGATCAACGTACGGAGTCGAAACCGTTCACCCCCATGTCTTCACTCCACTCATCCGGCTTTCGAACCGGTGTCCAACAGGATAACGCGTCGGGTCCTGCCGATCATTCCCACATCCCCTCACACGTTCAAGCCCAGCAGCTTCGCCGGTGTGTCGTGCAGCACCGCGCGCAGGAAGGTCCTGCCCAGCCGCTGCTCGCCGGCGGCCCACTCGGCGATGGCCGCGAGCTGATCCGCGTACTGGTACGGGATGTTCGGGTAGTCGGTGCCCAGCACGATCCGGTCCGGGTGGGCGGCGATCCGGGCTGCCCAGTCCTTGGGCAGCGGGGCGAACTGCTCGCTGAAGACCACGCCGACCATCGTCGTGTCCAGGTGGACCCGCGGATAGCGTTCCACCAGGTTCAACGCGGCGAGGTAGTCGGGCATTCCGGCGTGCGCGAGCACCGCCGTCAGCCTCGGATGCCTGCGCAGCACGCCCTCGAACACGTCCAGCCCGGTGTAGGAACCGGGGATCGGGCCGTGCCCGCAGTGCACCACGACCGGCACGCCCGTCTCGGCGAGCAGGCCCCAAGCCTGGTCGAGCAGCGGGTCGCGGGGGTCGAACCCGCCCACCTGGACGTGCATCTTCACGCAGCGAGCACCGCGGTCCAGCGCGCGGGCGAGGTAGTCGCCGACACCGGGCTCCGGGTAGATGGTGGCGGTGGGCAGCGCGTCCGGGGTGCGCTCGGCGAAGTCGCGCACCCAGTCGTTGAGCCACGCGGCCATCGCCGGCTTGTGCGCGTAGACCAGCGGGGCGTAGGCGCGCAGGCCGAACTCGCGCAGCAGCCGCACCCGGGTGGGCTCGTCGTGGCGGTAGAAGATGTCCCACCGCGTGCCGTAGTGCTCGGAGGCGTTGTCGAAGTACGCCCACACCTTGTCCAGCACGTTCGGCGGCAGGAAGTGCGTGTGGATGTCGATCAGGCCCGGTAAGCCGAGTTCGTCGATCCAGGCGGGAATTCGGTTGTCGTCACGCGGTGCCGTCAAGTCAGCGCCGGCCCTTTCGCGCGCGCCCGATGGCGCGCTGGATCTCGCGTTCCACGTCGCGCTTGGCGATGTCCTGGCGCTTGTCGTGCGCCTTCTTGCCGCGCGCCAGGGCGAGCTCGACCTTGGCCTTGCCGTCGCTGAAGTACAGCGACATCGGCACCAGGCTCAGCCCGCTCTCCTTGATCTTGCCGACCAGCCGCTCGATCTCGTGCCGGTGCAGCAGCAGCTTGCGGGAACGACGCGGCTCGTGGTTGGTCCAGGTCCCCTCGGTGTACTCGGGGATGTGGACGTTGCGCAGCCAGACCTCGCCGTCGTCCACCGTGGCGAAGCCGTCGACCAGCTGCGCCTTGCCCTGGCGCAGGCTCTTGACCTCGGTACCGGTCAGCGCGATGCCAGCCTCGTAGGTGTCGAGCACCGACCAGTCATGCCGCGCCTTGCGGTTCTGCGAGATGACCTTGCGGCCGCGTTCCTTCACCATTCGAACAACTCTAGTCCTCGTGTCACCCGTTTAAACCGAACTCGGCGGCCCCTGCGCGAGGGACCGCCGAGCACCAGGTTACAGCCGCACGTACAGGCGGAGCGTGACGTAGCCGGTGACCGCGGAGATCGCTGCCGCGACCAGCAGCAAGATCGGCGAGATCAGCGCGATGTCGCCCCACTCGACGGCCGGGATGATGCCGGTGCCCAGCACCGGGCCCATGACGCTGTCGATGAACGCCGCCTTCGCGATCAGCAGGCCACCGATCGCCAGGACCGCACCGATCAGACCGGACACCATCGCTTCCAGGAGGAACGGCAGCTGCGTGTACCAGCGGGTCGCACCCACCAAGCGCATGATGCCGGTCTCGGTGCGCCGGGTGAACGCCGAGAGCTGGATGGTGTTGGAGATCAGCAGCAGCGCCGCCAACGCCTGCACCAGCGCGATGGAGAAGGTCGCGTTGCGGACGCCGTTGAGGATGTCGAACAGCCGGTCCAGGTACTCGGCCTGGTCCACGACGCTGTCCACCCCCGGCTTGCTGGCGAACTCAGCCTGGATCTGCGGGAACCGCGCGTCATCGCTGAGCTTCACGCGCAGCGACGCGGGCATCGCCTCGGCGCGGGCGACGTCCTTGAGCTCCGGCTGCGACTCGAAGACCTTGTTGAAGCTGGCGAACGCCTGCTCGCGGTTCTCGTACTTGACCGACTCGACGCCCTCGGCGCCCTGCAGCGCCGACTTGACCGCGGCGCAGGGCTGCTGGCTGCAGTCGGTGTCGTTGGCGCTGACGTCGTCGGTCATGAACACCACGACCTCGACGCGGTCCTGGTAGGTGTCCTGCATCTTGTCGATGAGCCGGACCACCAGCAGACCGCCACCGAGCAGACCCACCGAGATGGCGGTCGTCAGGATCATCGCGATGGTCATCGTCACGTTGCGCCGAAGGCCGTTGACGACCTCGCTGAATACGAAGCTCGCACGCATCTTGGGTCAGCTTTCCTGCCGTTCGGGGGTGTGTGTCCTCGGGTGCACGGGCCGGGCGATCGGGTCGCGCCGGATCAGCGGCCGACGCCGTACACGCCGCGGGCGTCGTCGCGGATGACCCGGCCGAGGCTGAGCTCCACGACGCGACGGCGCATCGAGTCGACGATGCCGTGGTCGTGCGTGGCCATCACGACGGTGGTGCCGGTGCGGTTGATCCGCTCCAGCAGCAGCATGATGTCCTGGCTCGTGTCGGGGTCCAGGTTTCCCGTCGGCTCATCGCACAGCAGCACCAGCGGCCGGTTGACGAAGGCGCGGGCGATGGCGACGCGCTGCTGCTCACCACCGGAGAGCTCGTTGGGCATGCGGTCGGCCTTGCCGTCGAGGCCCACCAGCTGCAGCACCTGCGGGACGACCCGCTGGATGTCGCCGCGGGGCTTGCCGATGACCTCCAGCGCGAACGCGACGTTCTCCGCCACGGTCTTGTTGTTCAGCAGCCGGAAGTCCTGGAAGACGCAGCCGATGCGCTGGCGCAGCCGGGGCACTCGGCGGCGGGGCAGCTTCGCCACGTTCCAGTCGGCGACGAAGACCCGGCCACGGCTGGGCACATCCTCGCGCAGCAGGAGGCGCATGAACGTCGACTTACCGGAGCCCGATGGCCCGATGAGGAACACGAACTCGCCCTTGTCGATGCCCACCGAGACATCGTCGAGAGCGGGCCGGGTCGACGTCTTGTACGTCTTGGACACGTGCTCAAGGCGGATCACGGCGGGGAGTTTACCCCCGCCCGATGGGGCGACCCGCACTCACCCACAGAGGTGGCTGCACCAGCCTTGACCAGGGGTTTTGATCGACCCGCAGGGGGTTGATCAGGCCACGCTCTGCTGCTGGCGGCGCCAGCGGATCCCGGCCTCGAGGAAGCCGTCGATGTCGCCGTCGAGCACCGCGTCGGGATTGCCTACCTCGTGCTCGGTCCGCAGGTCCTTGACCATCTGGTACGGGTGCAGCACGTAGGAACGCATCTGGTTGCCCCAGCTGGAGCCGCCGTCCTTGAGGGCGTCTAGCTCGGCGCGCTCCTCCTCCTTCTTGCGGGCCAGCAGCTTGGACTGCAGCACGCGCATCGCGGCGGCCTTGTTCTGCAGCTGCGACTTCTCGTTCTGGCAGGAGACCACCACACCGGTCGGGATGTGCGTGATGCGCACGGCCGAGTCGGTGGTGTTCACGCTCTGCCCACCGGGACCGGAGGAACGGAAGACGTCGACGCGGATGTCCTTCTCCGGGATGTCGACGTGGTCGGTCTCCTCGACGACCGGCAGCACCTCAACGCCGGCGAAGGAGGTCTGGCGGCGGCCCTGGTTGTCGAACGGCGAGATGCGCACCAGGCGGTGCGTGCCCTGCTCGACCGAGAGGGTGCCGTAGGCGTAGGGGGCGTTGACCCGGAAGGTCGCCGACTTCAGGCCGGCCTCTTCGGCGTAGGAGGTGTCGTAGACCTCGGCCGGGTAGTCGTGGCGCTCGGCCCAGCGCAGGTACATGCGCATCAGCATCTCGGCGAAGTCGGCGGCGTCGACGCCACCGGCCTCGGCGCGGATGGTGACCACCGCTTCGCGCGGGTCGTACTCGCCGGAGAGCAGGGTGCGGACCTCGAGGGTTTCGAGGTCCTTGGCCAGGCGCTCGCGCTCCTCGTCGGCCTCGGCCAGACCGGAGCTGTCGCCCTCGTCCTCGCTGAGCTCGTAGAGGACCTCGAGGTCTTCGACCCGCTGGCGGAGCTCGCTGATGCGGCGCAGGTCGGACTGGCGGTGCACGAGGCGGCTGCTGACCCGCTGGGCGTTCTCGACGTCGTCCCAGAGGTCGGGCTTGGCCGCCTCCTTCTCCAGCTCAGCGATCTCCGCGCGGAGTGCGTCGAGATCCATCACGCTCTCGATGCCTTCGAGCGTGTTGGACAGTTCCTTGAGGGAGGCTGCGACGTCGGGATTCACAGTGCTCAGGGTACTTCACCCACAACCGGCCGCCCACGAGGACGGCCGCAACCACCGAGATCGGCTTCCGCCATCGGCTGAACGCGAAGAACGGCTGCGCCGATCGAGCGGCGCAGCCGTTCCCGCGAGCGTGGACCCGCCGTCAGTCGGGGATCGAGTCCAGGAGCTTGATGATCGCCCGGTTGTAGGCGACGGTGAAGTCGGCGGCGGCCTTCTCGTACTGGTCGCCGGCCGTCTTGGCCGCGTTGCGGGCCTCGTCCATCTTCACGGCGGTCTGCGCGCGGGCCGACTCGACGAGGGCGGCGCGCTGGCGCGGGGTGAGGGTACCGGAGTAGACCAGCTTGAGGATCAGCGGACTGCGAACGTTGTCGGGCCCGGGCGCGGTGTTCAGCCACGCCTTGAAGGCCTTCTTGCCTGCGGCCGTGATCGCGTACTGCTGGCTGGAGCGCGGCCCCTGCTTGCCGAGCCGCAGCAGGCCGTCCTCGGTCAGCGCGGGCAGCTCGCGGTACACCTGACTGCGGGTGACGCTGAAGAACCCGGCGAAGCGCTCGGTGGCCGCAGCGACCAGCTGGCCACCGGTCTTCGGCCCTTCGTGCAGTAGTCCCAACAGGGCAGCGGATGTCGCATTCAGCTCGCTCACGACACCAACGGTGCCACGTCCCGCGTGCGCTGTCCACAGTGGTCGGCGCTTCTGTCCACAGTGGTTGCACTGGACTGGTCCAAGTGGACGAACGATTCCGCCATTGGTCTCAGACCGGGATCACCGGATTATCGACGCCGGAGGGCGCGGCGATCGCAGATCCCACCCGAATGCAGCCGTGGTCGATGCACGGATTGCAACCAGCCGCCACTTCGTTCGCCTGGATGGGGGTTCTTGGACGCGCAATGAGGTGCTATCACGTTCTGAAACTGCCCAACTACAGGTGGTTACCCTCACGCTGCTGTAGGCCGCCGGGCCACCGGCGGGCGCACGGCATGGAAAGCAGGAGGTTCGGGCGTGCATCGCAGTTGGTTGCGTACCAAGGTCAACGAGAGCAAGGAGAAGGTGGCCCAGCGGGTCACCGAACGAGCCAAGTCCCTGGTCCCGGTGCAGCGCGGCGCTGAGACGGACTCCTGCATGGTCTGCGGCCGCACCATGCGCCAGACGGCCGTGGTCCGCGGCGAGGGCAGGGTCTGCTCCCCCGCCTGCGCTCGCAAATGGGCCGAAGGCCTGAAGGACTGAGCACGAGAAAGAAAAGTGCCTCCGGATCACCGGAGGCACTTTCTCTAGTAGCGGGGACAGGATTTGAACCTGCGACCTCTGGGTTATGAGCCCAGCGAGCTACCGAACTGCTCCACCCCGCGCCGTCGGCTGAAACTTCCAACCGCTTCGTTCTGTTGTGAATAGAACTCTACACCCCACCAAAATCCCGAACACAACCACCCCCCAAACCAGAAAACCCCCAGGTCAAACACCCCTCAAGCACCCGACGAGCACCCACCAAGACCGCTGGTCAAAACCCAGGCCAACACGACCAAAAAATCAAGGAGCCCTCACCGAAGCAACCACCGCACCGTGGGGGCCTACGGGGGCTCGGCCCCCGTAAAGACGCAAAAAAACGGAAAAAGACCCCCGGCGCCAGCCGGGGGTCTTGAACACACTACTCGTAGCGGGGACAGGATTTGAACCTGCGACCTCTGGGTTATGAGCCCAGCGAGCTACCGAACTGCTCCACCCCGCGCCGTCGGCCGAATGGCCGCTCTGTTGTGTTCACCAGCTTACGCACCTGGTTGCGGGGCTTCAAACCCGGGGTGGTGAAAGTGGTCCACGCCATCGCTGACCTCGGCCGGAGATGCGTCGGGGGGGGGGGGGGGCCCCCCGCGGAGAACCCCCCCCCAGAACCAAACCGAGGGGGGGGTTTTTTGGGGCCCCCTCCCCGCCCCCCCGGGGGGGGGGGGGGGGGGGGGGGGGGCCCCCGCCGCGGCCCCCCCCCCCCCCCACTTCCACACGGTCGGCTCAGCCGCCGGTGCCCTGGGCCTGTTCGAAGCGCTTGATGGCCTCGTCGAGCTGCTGGTAGGCCTGGCCCATCTCGGCGAAGTTGCCGGACTGCTGGGCCTGCCGGACCCGTTCGAGCGCGTTGCGGATGTCACCGACGGCCTGGCCGGCCTGCGGCGTTCCCGGCTGCTGCGGTTGCTGCGGCTGACCGGGCTGCTGCGGTTGCTGCGGCTGGCCGGGCTGGGTGCCCTGCCCCGCCCCGGAGCCGAAGACCTGGTCGAGCGCGCCCTGCAGGGTCTCGGAGAAGCCGACCTTGCCGCCGAAGGACACCAGCACGCGGGCGAGCTGCGGGTAGGACTCCTGCTCGTTGCGCTGGATGTAGATCGGCTCGATGTAGAGCAGCCCACCGGCCACCGGCAGCGTGAGCAGGTTGCCGAACATCGCCGTGACGTTCGGGTTGTTGAACAGCGTCCGGTTCTCGGTGACCTCGGGAGTCGACTCCATCTGGTTCTGGACCTGGTTCGGTCCCGGGGTCAGCGAGTTCGTCGGCAGCCGCAGCACGGTCATCTGCCCGTAGTTCTGCGGGTCCGAGGACACCGACACCCACGCCGAGAGGTTCTGCCGCCGCAGCGCGGTCAGGGCGCTGGTCAGCTGGAAGTTCGGCTTCTGCTGGCCCTCCACCTGGGCGAGCACGTAGTAGGGCGGCTGCTGGCCCTCGCTGCTGCCGACGGTGCCGCGGGCCGTGGGGTCGTTGGGCACCTCCCAGAAGGTCTGGGTGGAGAAGAAGTCGCCCGGGTTGTCCACGTGGTACTCGGTGAGCAGCTTGCGCTGCACCTTGAACATGTCCTCCGGGTACCGGAAGTGCTCGCGCAGCTCCGGCGTGACGGCGCTGGCCGGCTTGATCACGCCGGGGAACACGCCCTCCCAGGTCTTGAGGACCGGGTCGTTCTCGTCAGTGGCGTACAGGTCGACGGTGCCGTCGTAGGCGTCGACCGTGGCCTTGACCGAGTTGCGGATGTAGTTGATCTGCTGGTTGGGCTGGCGCTCGACACCGGTGAGGGTGTCGTTGGTGGCCTCGCCCAGCTCGGTCGTCTTCGAGTACGGGTAGTTGTTCAGCGTGGTGTAGCCGTCGACGATCCACTTGATGCGGCCGTCGACCACGGCCGGGTACGGGTCGCCGTCGAGCTTGAGCCACGGGGCGACCTTCTGGACGCGGTCGCGCGGGTTGCGCTCGTAGATGAGCTTGGAGTTCTCCCCGATCACGCCGCTGAACAGGAAGTTCCGCTCGCCGTAGTAGGCGGCGAAGGCCAGCCGCTGGATCGGGTTGGAGATCGGCACGCCGCCGCGGCCGTCGTAGGTGAACTGCTGGGTGTCGGTGTCGTACTCGCGCGGGGCCTCGCCCGGGTTGCCGCCGACGATGGCGTAGTCGTCGGGGCCGACGAGCTCGCCGTAGTAGACGCGCGGCTGCTTGACCGGGATCGCGCCCTGACCCTTGTTGGCGACGTCGCTGATCTGGAAGACCGGGTAGCCGCCCTGCGTGGCGCCCTCGTTGAACGTCGAGTCGACCCGGTCGGCCGGTGCGGCGACGAAGCCGTTGCCGTGGGTGTAGACGGTGTGCCGGTTGATCCAGTTCTGCTGGTTGACGGCCAGCCCGTCGGTGTTGATCTCGCGCAGCGCGACCAGGTAGTCCTGCAGCTCGCCGTTGGCGTCCTTGTAGCGGTCGACGTCGAGCTTGTCCGGGAAGCCGTAGAAGTTGTACTGCTGGGTGAGCTGCGTGAACGTCGGCGCCAGGATGTTGGGGTCGAGCAGCCGGATGTTCGGGATGGTGCCGGAGTCCTCGGCGACCTCGCTGGGCTGCAGCTGGGTCTTGCCCGGGTAGTCGACGAAGTTGACCTTGTCGTCGCCGATGCCGAAGGCGGCCTTGGTGGCCGCCAGGTTCCGCTCGATCGAGACGGCCTCGCGCTGGTTGGCGTTCGGGCGGACCGAGAACTGCTCCAGCAGCGCCGGCCACACGGCGCCGACCACGACGCTGGACAGCAGCAGCAGGACCGTCGCCAGCGCGGGGATCTGCAGGTTCTTCAGGAAGATCACCGAGAAGAACGCCAGTGCGCAGAACACCGCGATGCACATCAGGATCAGCTTCGCCGGCATCACCGCGTTGAGGTCGGTGTAGCTGGCACCGGTGAACAAGTTGTTGCGCTGGGACAGCAGCAAGTCGTACCGGTCGAAGAAGTAGTCCACGGCCTTGAGCAGCACGAACAACCCGGCCAGCACGCCCAGCTGGACGCGCGCGGGCATCGACAGCTGGCCGCTGCGGCCGGTGAGCCGGATGCCGCCGAAGATGTAGTGGGTGACCAGCGCGCCGAGGAACGACACGGTCACGGCGATGAACGCCCAGGACAGCAGCATCCGCCAGAACGGCAGCTGGAAGACGTAGAAGCTGATGTCCTTGCCGAACTCGGGGTCGGTCTGGCCGAACGGGACGCTGTGCAGGAACAGCTGCAGCGTCTGCCAGTCGGCCTGCGCGGCCAGCCCGCCGATCACCGCGATCAGCAGCGGGACTCCCAGGCCGAACAGGCGGGAGCGCTCGGTGATGATCGTGCGGTACCGGGTCAGCGGGTCGTCCGGGCCGCTGACCGGCACGAACACCGGCCGGTTGCGGTAGGCCAGCCACAGGTTGACCAGCAGCACGCCGCCGAGGAAGACGGCGGCCACCACGCCCAGCCCCAAGCGCGAGGTGACCTGGGTGGTGAAGACCTGCCGGTATCCGACCTCGCCGAACCACAACCAGTCCACGTAGGCGCCCAGCACCCGCGAACCGAGGATCAGGGCGAGCAGAACCACTCCGCCCAGAATCAGCAGGATTCTGCTTCGCCGGGATAGTTTCGGCATTCCTACCGGGGGCCGCATGGCCACAGCGCACGCTCCTGGGGACGGTCAGCTGAACTTGGCGATCGTGCCCGTGAACACGATTGCCTCGTGATGTTCAACTCTACGACCCGGGTGAGAAGTTCCTGGAAGGCCCCGCGCGAACGGTATTTTTCGGACACAGATCGATATCGATCAACTCGGGTCGGCGCGCCTGATCGGGCGGATGCCGGTTCTGGGACGATTGCCGCCATGCCGTCCGTTGAGGAATTGGGGTTCGCCCTGCCCGTCGCGACCCGCGAGGTCGAGGAGTTCGTCGCCGCCGCCGGCTGGGACCAGCCGACGCAGATCTTCGCCCTGGTGGCGACCGAGACGATGCTGGCCGCCGCGCCCGACCTGGCCGACCAGCTCGACCCGATGGCCTCGCCCCTGACGCCGCTGGCCCAGGAGTCGCTGCCCGCCGAGGACCTCGGCGAGGCGCTGGCCCGCATCGAGTGGCCGGAGCAGGTCGTCGGCTGCGCCCTGGTCCAGGAGATCGTGGTGCTGCCGCCGGAGGCCGAGGCGGCGCTGCCCGAGGACGAGGAAGGCGCCCGCAAGATCGCCGCCGAGCACCCGGACCGCCGTGAGGCCCGGCTGGTGGCGGCGGTGCTGCGCGGCGGCGGTGCTCAGTCCTGCGTGATGCGGCTCCGGGGCGACGAGGACGAGGTCCTCAGCGACCCGTCGCTGGCCCCGAACCTGCTCAAGGCCCTGCAGGCGACCTTCGCCTGAAACGCCGCGGCCGAACGTCTGCAAGCGGCGGTGCCGCGAGCAGTGAAGACCACCCTCGCAACCTGCACCGCCGCGGGTTCTGACACGCCTTCTGGCGAGTACGCCGCGACGCCGTGCATTAGGACATGCATCAGGAGTGGCGCACGGAGTCCAGAAGGCGCCTCAGGTTCCGCTACCCGCACCGCTGAGCAAGACGACCACGGAATGAATAGTTCCTGCTCAGCAGGCCGCCGGGGCCTGGTTGTCGCGGAGGGCGTCGAGGGCCTTGGTGGCGTCGACGAGGTTGGCGACGCGGGCGAGCTGCAGGCCCTCCGGGGCCTGGGACTTGGCCTCGGCGCAGTTCTCCGCCGGGACCAGGAACGTCGTGGCGCCGGCCTCCTTGGCCTTGACCATCTTGAACGGGATGCCGCCGATCGGGCCGACGTTGCCCGCCGGGTCGATCTCGCCGGTGCCCGCGACGAACTTGCCGCCGTTGAGCTCGCCCGGCGTCAGCTTGTCGATGATCGCCAGTGTGAACATCAGCCCGGCCGAGGGGCCGCCGACGTCGGCGAGGCTGATCTTGATCTCGAACGGCACGTCCGGGCGCTCGGTCGCACCCACGCCCAGGAAGCCCTGCGACTGGTCGCCGTCCGGCTCGGTGTTGCGGCCCAGCTGCACGTTGGCGACCTGCTCGGGGTGGTCGCCGCGCTGGTAGCGGAGCTCCACCCGGTCGCCGGGCTTGGTGCCGCCCAGCGCCGCCTTCAGCGACGCGGCGTCGGTGACGGGCTTGCCGTTGGCGGTGATCAGGCGGTCGCCGGGCTCCAGCGTGCCGTCGGCCGGGCTGCCCTTGACGATCTGACCGACCAGCACCTTGTGCGGGTACCCGAGGAACCGCAGCGCAGCGCTCTCGGCGGTGGTCTGCGAGTCGTTGAACGCCTCGGTGTTCTCCTGCTCGATCTGCTGCTCGCTCTTGTTCGGCGGGAAGTAGACGTCGCGCGGCGCCAGCGCGTAGCGACCGGAGACCCACAGGCCCAGCGCACCGAACAGCGACAACTGGTCGGTGACCGATACCGTGGTCATGTTGAGGTGACCTGCCGTCGGGTACGTTTCGTGCCCTTCGACGTTGATCACCGGGTGGTCGCCATCCAAGCCGAGCGTGTCGTAGGTCGGTCCGGGCCCCAGCGCCACGAACGGCACCCGCGCGAACGCCCCGAGCAGACCGAAGGCGACAACCAGCACGACACTCGTCAACAGCGTCCAGGTACGGCGGTTCACGAGGCGACAGCGTACGTGTTCGCTCTTGGCGATGTCCCCGGTGTTCGCACCCGACCAGTGCAACGACTCCTTCAAAGGGACGGCCCATGCCGCGTACGGTGGAACTATGACCAATATGCCGTTCGGGTTCAGTTCGCAGGACCCCGACGACCCAGACAAGGGCGACTCGTCGCAAGGCCGCTCTGAGGGCGGGTCCGGTGGCAACCCTGGGGACAATCCCTTCGGTTTCGCCGGCATGCCCGGTCCGGGCGGCAACTTCGACATCGGGCAGCTCGGCCAGATGCTGACCCAGCTCGGCCAGGCGCTGAGCCACTCCGGTGGTGGCAGCGGCCAGTCCGGGCCGGTCAACTACGACCTGGCCAAGCAGCTCGCGGTGCAGCAGCTGCACAACAACCAGCGGACCGAGCGTCCCAGCCAGGAGCAGGTCAAGGCGATCGAGGACGCGGTCCGGCTCGCCGAGCTGTGGCTGGACGCCAGCACCTCGCTGCCCGCCGGGGTGCGCGCGGTGCAGACCTGGTCCTCGGTGGATTGGGTCGAGAAGACGCTGCCGGTCTGGCAGCGGCTGTGCGACCCGATCGCGCAGCGCATGTCCGCCGCGTGGCTGGAGGCGCTGCCGGAGGAGGCCAAGCAGGCGGCCGGGCCGCTGCTGAACATGCTCGGTCAGATGGGCGGCATGACCTTCGGTTCGCAGCTGGGCAGCGGGCTCTCGCAGCTCGGCGCCGAGGTGCTGACCTCCACCGAGGTCGGGCTGCCGCTGGGGCCGACCGGGACGGCAGCGCTGCTGCCGGCCAACATCGAGCGGTTCATCGAGGGGCTGGACCGGCCGACGAGCGAGGCCACGTTGTTCCTGGCCGCCCGCGAGGCGGCGCACCACCGGCTGTTCGGGCACGTCCCGTGGCTGGCGCAGCGCCTCCTGGCCACGGTCGAGGAGTACGCGCGCGGCATCCACATCGACACCTCGGCGCTGGAGGACCTGGCGAGCAAGGTCGACCCCACCAACCCGGCGTCGATGCAGGAGATGATGAGCTCCGGCATGCTCGAGCCGAAGACCACTCCCGAGCAGCAGGCCGCGCTGAACCGGCTCGAAACGCTGTTGGCGCTGGTCGAGGGCTGGGTGGACGTGGTCGTGGCCGACGCGCTGGGCGACCGGCTGCCGGGTGCGGAGGCACTGGGCGAGCTGGTGCGCAGGCGTCGCGCGAGCGGCGGCCCTGCCGAGCAGACCTTCGCGACGCTGATCGGGCTGGAGCTGCGCCCGCGCCGGATGCGCGACGCGGCGAACCTCTGGCGGCTGATGGCCGAGCGCCACGGCACCGACGCCCGCGACCAGGTCTGGGACCACCCAGACCTGCTGCCGGACAGCTCTGACCTGGACGAACCGCTGGACTTCGCCGACCGCTGGGGCGCGGGTTCGGACCTCGACGACCCCATCGCGGCGATCCGCCGCGCGGAGGAAGCCGAGAAGTCCGACGACACCCCGGAGGACTCCTCCGAGGACACCTCCGGCGACGACGACGGCTCCGACGGAGACGCCAAGGCCTGACCTGCACGCACCACCCGCCCAGCGCACGCCGCGCTGGGCGGGTGGTGCTGTCTCAGGGGCAGGAGAGCCGCCTGGTCGGCCTCGGGTCAGGAGGCTTCCGGGTCTTCCGTCTCGTCGTCGGTGAGGCCGATCTCGAGCTGGGCGGCCGCGACCACGCCCTCCAGGTAACCGATGGCGCGCTCGGTCTTCGGGTAGCGCTCGACCCACTTCCAGAAGTCCGGCCCGTGGCCGGGCACCAGCAGGTGCGCGAGCTCGTGGACGAGCACGTAATCGAGCACCCATCCGGGTACATCTCGCAGTCGTTGACTCACCCGAATGGTGCCCTCGCTAGGCGTGCACGAGGCCCACCGCGTGCGCATCGGGGGAACCCACCTGACGCTGCTCGGATCCGCCCTGCCGTCCAGGTACTTGACGGACAGCTCACGGCAGCGCTGCACCAGCGCCTCGTCCGAGTTGCGCGCGGGGGATCGGCGACGCGTCTCGCTGCGCTGCAGACGGCTCAGCATGTCCGCCACCCAGCGCTTTTCCTCCGCACGGCTCATCCGAGCCGGGAGCAGCACCACGATCTTGTCGCCGTCGCGATAGGCGCTCACCGTCTGCCGGCGGCGCTTGCTGCGGCGGACCTCGACCTGCGGTTCAGCCACGGAAGTGGACCCTAGCGACTGGCTCCGACAAACGGTTCCCCCTGTGAGCTGCACCTCAACGCGCGGGCGCGGTCGATGGCCTAATCATTACTCCATCGAGTCGAACATGCCCTGCCCGTAATGCATGCATCTCAATTACTCCGCCTGTACGGTTCCCCCAGCCGCCCCCAGGAGGGCGCCGGAGATCCAGCTATGGCGCTGGATCAATTACCAGAAGGAGGGGAGCCGTGGCCGAGACGTACAACGGCTACTGCGTGAAGTGCCGGGAGAAGCGCGACTTTTCCGGTGAGGTCTCGGAGACCAACGGACGCCGGATGGCCAAGGGCACATGCCCGGTGTGCGGGACCAAGATGACCCGCATCCTCGGCAAGGCGTGACCGGGCACGGGTGGGCCGCCAGCGGCCCACCCCGCGCTGGTTCCCGGGGGTTTCCCGAAGTCCATCCGTTTTGAGCCGCTTTACCGTTCCCGTCGGCCCATCCTTTTCGGCCGCGGGAACGAACCCGCTCACCCAGAATGCCGATCACAACCCAAGACGTGCCGATGAACGACTAGCATGTTGTTGGGTTTCTCGTTTTCCGAATGGCGACCTGATGGCTTTCGGTCTTCGAGAGGGTTTTCCTGCGCGCACCTAGGAGAATTCGTGGCCGACATTCCCCGCCAAGCGGCACACCGCACCGCCAAGCTCGCCAGCCTGCCCCTGGGCGTCGCCGGCCGGGTCGCTGCGGGCTGGGGACGTCGCCTGACCGGCCAGAACGCGGCGGAGATCAACGCCGATGTGGCCGCCAAGACCGCTGAGCAGCTGTTCGCGGTGCTCGGGCAGCTCAAGGGCGGGGCGATGAAGTTCGGCCAGGCGCTGAGCGTGTTCGAGGCCGCCGTGCCCGACGCGATGGCCGGGCCCTACCGCGAGGCGCTGACCAAGCTGCAGTCCGCGGCGCCGCCGATGCCGACCTCCAGCGTGCACCGGGTGCTGACCGAGCAGCTGGGCGCGTTGTGGCACAAGCGCTTCGCGTCCTTCGACGACGAGCCCGCGGCCTCGGCAAGCATCGGTCAGGTGCACCGGGCGGTGTGGCACGACGGCCGCGAGGTGGCGGTCAAGGTCCAGTACCCGGGTGCCGACGAGGCGCTCCGCTCCGACCTGCGGCAGCTGATGCGGTTCTCCCGGCTGTTCCAGTCGCTGGCGCCGGGCGCCGAGGTCAAGCCGCTGCTGGAGGAGCTGCAGGAGCGGATGGTCGAGGAGCTCGACTACCGCATCGAGGCCGACAACCAGCGCACCTTCGCCAAGGTCTTCGCCGACGACGAGCGGGTCGTGGTGCCCGCGGTGATCGCGAGCGCGCCGAAGGTGGTGGTCACCGAGTGGGTGACCGGCACACCGTTCTCGAAGGTCATCGACGGCGGGACGCAGGCCGAGCGCGACCTGGCGGGCCGGCTGCTGGCCGAGTTCCACTTCTCCACCCCGGCGAAGGTCGGTTTGCTGCACGCCGACCCGCACCCGGGCAACTTCATGCTGCTGCCGGACGACCGGCTGTGCGTGATCGACTTCGGTGCGGTCTCCCGGCTGCCCGACGGTCTGCCGCCGACGTTCGGCAAGATGATCCGGCTCGCGCTGGAAGACCGGTCGATCGAGCTGCTGGAGCTGATGCGCGAGGAGCGCTTCGTGCAGCCCGACCAGGAGCTGCGCGCCGAGGACGTGCTGGCCTACCTGGCTCCGTTCGTGGATCCGGCGCGCACCGAGACGTTCCACTTCACCCGCAGCTGGCTGCAGCGGCAGGCCGAGCGGGTCTCCGACCTGCGCGGACCCGACTTCCGCACCGGCCGGTTGCTGAACCTGCCGCCGGACTACCTGCTGATCCACCGGGTCACGCTCGGTGCCACCGGCATCCTCTGCCAGCTCGACGCCGAGGTCGCCACCCGGGACATCATCACCGAGTGGCAACCGGGCTTCGCCGAAGCCGAGGCCTGACCCAGCGCCGCCGTTCGAATTTCGCGCGAGATTCGAGGCTCACGCACGGCGTTCGAATTTCGCGCGAAGTTCGAACGCCTCGCCCACCGGACGCGTTCGCGCAGGTCAACGCGCCCTCTAGGCGGGTTTGGTGCCGATGTGCACGGTGTTCGCGCTGAGGTAGTGGAGGTCGTCGCGGTTGCCCGCGTAGTGCTCGCCGTCCGGGTCCAGGAGCTGGTCGAGCGCGGACACGTCCTCGGCCGCCAGGCGCTCGTCGGCGTCGCGGCGGAGCATCGCCAGGTGCCGCAGCGCGGCGGCGCGACCGGATTCGTCCAGCGGCGCGGGCCGGTCGATCAGGTAGCTGAACGAGGTGGCCTCGACGAGCCCGGCTTCGCTCATGGCCTTCGGCCAGCCGACCGGCAACCGGACGGCGCCGTCCATCTCGGCGCGCATCTGCTGGAACCACTGCTCGCTGGCGTTGAGCAGGCGGGCTTCCAGGCCCGGTTCGGCGATGCCGACGTCGGCGGGCAGCACCCGCGTCTGCAGCCCGAACTCCACGACCGCCAGCCGCCCACCGGGTTTCACCAGTTGCGCGAGCCTGCGCAGGCCGGCGAGCTGGTCCGGCAGGTGGTGCACGACGAACGCCGCGTAGACCAGGTCGGCTCGCGGTGCCGCGCCTGCCTCCTCGATCTCCGCGGCGAGGGTGTCGGCGGCCGCGTCGGCGCGAACGGTGCGGACCGCGACGCCGTCGGCGGCGCTGGACGCCCTCTTCCCTGCTGCCGCCAGGAGCTGCTCCGCGGTGTCGACGATGGTCAGCTGCGCGTCGTCGCCGTTGCGCGCCAGGGACTTCGCGAAGACCGCCGCCGTGCCGCCGGCTCCGGCACCGATCTCGATCACCGAGCGATCACCGGGCAGCAGGAGCCTGCCGACGACCTCGGTGATCTCCGGCTCGATGAAGTCGTCGGCCGCGCGCAGTCGCTGCAGGTGCGCGTCCCAGTCGATGTTGTCGTGTGAATGTGCGCCCACGAGCCGGAACCCTAGACCTGGCCCGGCGAATCGCGCACGCCGGTTTGCTGGTCCGGCAAGAGTGCGTCGGCCGTCGCCGAGTGCGACGGCCGACGCGGCATCCGCGAGCGCGCGATCACGATGGTTCAGCGCTGCTCAGCGGCTTCGGCCTTCCTCGTTGCGTAACGGGCGACGGCCCGCCATCTGCGACCCGCGGACATCGCGCGGACTTGGCGTTGTCGCTCCGCTTCAGCGAGTCTTTCCTTCCTATGTATCCGGATCAGCTCCTCGGTCGGGTGCATGCGCATCTCCGCGTTGTTCGGGTGGATCAGGCTGGTGGCGTTCGTGCTGGTCATGCTGCTTGCTCCTGCTTGCGGGGCCCGGTCTCCTCCGGGCGTGGGTGCTTGCGCGGACGACCGCGCCTGCGCTTGCGCGCGACGACCTCGCCACGCTCGAAGATCTCGCCGCCCCAGACCCCCCAGGGTTCGCAGCGGTCCAGCGCGCCGGCCAGGCACTCGGTCTTGATCGGGCAGTCGCTGCACAGGACCTTGGCCTGCTCCAGGTCGGACGGGTTCTCGGCGAACCACAGGTCCGGGTCCCGTCGGCAGGGCAGGCGGCGTTGCAGCGATGAAGCCGAGGATTGCTCGGGCTCCAACTGCGAGTCCACGGCCGACTCGGGTATCGGCACACTCGCGGTGAACATACGACTTCCTCCAGTAGTCGATGGCAGGCGACTTGTGGTTGTGGATGGATGTGGTTGTGGTTGTGGATCAACCAGGAGCACAAAAAGGCCGCGGACCCGTGTGCGTGGGTCCGCGGCCTTCTGAGAAGCCTGGGGCTTTCCTAGATCAGCGGATCCAGGAGAGGCCAACGGACCGACTTGCGCGGGTGCTGCTGAGTCGCCGGGAACATGCGGTAGCCACGCGGCTTTTCGACGCGCAGATCACCGGCAACGGCGGCGGAGGGCACAAAGGTGTCCTGGAGCAGCGAAACAACCCCGGCCACGAAGGAACGCGGGGCGTCGTTGATGATCGCGAAGATCTTCACTGTCCCCACCTCCTTCTCGGTCTCGGTCGGCGAAAGCGAGCCCGCTCGGCTCGCGCGTGTCTACGAGGTTATGTGGAGCGACCCAGGCCCCGCAACACATTTTTGACCTGCGATTTCACTAATTCACCCGGTTGATCAGCGCGAGCACGTCGCCGCCGAACTTCTGGATCTTGGTCGCGCCGATGCCGGAGATGCCCACCAGCGCCGACTCGTCGGTCGGCCGCTGCTCGGCGATCGCGGTCAGCGTCGCGTCGGTGAACACCACGTAGGCCGGCACCTTGAGCTGCCGGGCGCGTTCGCTGCGCCAGGCCTTGAGCTGCTCCAGCAGGTTCTCGTCGACGTCGGACGGGCAGTGCGAGCAGCGCCCGAGCTTGATGTCCATCGTGCTGACCAACGTCGACGAGCACACCCGGCACTTGGGTTTGATCGTCGCGGCCTGCCGCGCCGGCGGCTGCGGCTGCTTGGCCTTGCTCGGCAGCGCGGCCGGGTGGCCGTCGGGCACGAGGTTGTAGATGAACCGGCTGCGGCGCCGGAACTTGCGGCCACCGGCGCGGGCCAGCGCCCACGACAGGTGCAGGTGCTCGCGGGCGCGGGTGACGCCGACGTAGAGCAGCCGCCGCTCCTCCTCCACCGCCGCGTCGGTGTCGGCGTGCTGGATCGGCAGGGTTCCCTCGACGAGGCCCGCGAGGAACACCGCGTCCCACTCCAAGCCCTTGGCGGCGTGCAGCGAGGCGAGGGTGACGCCCTCGACGGTCGGCGGGTGCTGGGCTTCGGCGCGGGCGTCGAGCTCGGCGACGTAGCGCCGCAGGTCGGCGTCGGGAACGGTGCTGACCAGCTCTTCGGCGAGCTCGACCAGCGCGATCAGCGATTCCCAGCGCTCGCGGGCGGAACCACCGGCGGGCGGCTCGTCGGTCAGGCCGACCTCGGCGAGCAGTTCCCGCACGGTCCCGGGCAGGTCCTCGGCGGCGGTGTCGCGGGCGATCGCGGTGCGCAGGGTGGCCATCGCCTGGCGGATCTCGGCGCGCGCGAAGAACCGCTCGCCGCCGCGCACCTGGTACGGGATCTCGGCGTCGGACAGCGCCTTCTCGTACACCTCGGACTGGGCGTTGACGCGGAACAGGATCGCGATCTCCGACAGCGGCACGCCCCGCTTGGCCAGCTGCGCGATCTTGCGGGCGATGGCGTCGGCCTCGTCGGTCTCGTCGTCGTACTCGGCGAAGTCGGGGCGCGCGCCGTCGGGTCGCTGGCCGACCAGCTTCAGGCGGGTTCCGGCCGGGCGTTCCCGCGCGGCGCCGATGACCTGGTTGGCCAGGTCCACGACCTGCGGCGTCGAGCGGTAGTCGCGTTCGAGGCGGACCACGGTCGCCTCGGGGTACTTGCGCGGGAAGTTGATCAGCCACGTCGGGGACGCGCCCGCGAAGGAGTAGATGGTCTGGTTGGCGTCGCCGACCACGGTCAGGTCGTCGCGGTTGCCGACCCAGGCGTCGAGCACGCGCGCCTGCAGCGGGTTGACGTCCTGGTACTCGTCGACGACGAAGGACCGGTACTGGCCGCGGAACTCCTCGGCGACGTCCTCGCGGTCCTCCAGGATCGCGGCGATGTGCAGCAGCAGGTCGTCGAAGTCGAGCAGTTGCGCGCCGCTCTTGAGCTTCTCGTAACCGGCGAAGGCCTTGGCGATCAGCTCGGGCAGGATCGGCGTCTCGCGACCGGCCTGCTGCGCGGCCGCCGGGTACTGCTCGGGGCTGATCAGCGAGGACTTGGCCCACTCGATCTCGCTGGCGAGGTCTCGCACGTCCTCGCGCTCGGTGGACAGGCCCAGCCGGTTCGCGGCCTGCATGACCAGGCGGAACTTGTTGTCGGTGAGCTGCCACATCTGGGTGTCGTGCACCCGGGGCCAGAAGTAGCGGAGCTGGCGGAAGGCGGCGGCGTGGAAGGTCTGGGCCTGCACCCCCGCGGCTCCGAGTTCCCGCAACCTGGTGCGCATCTCGCCCGCGGCGCGCGCGGTGAAGGTCACGGCCAGCACCTGCCGGGGTGTCACCAGGCCGCGCTGGACGAGGTGGGCGATGCGGTGGGTGATGGTCCGGGTCTTCCCCGTTCCCGCACCGGCCAGGACGCACACGGGTCCGCGCGGTGCGGTGACGGCCTGCCGCTGCTCCGGATCCAAACCTTCCAGGAGACGCGGTTGATCGGCCATGCCGAGCATCCTCGCAGACCCCCGACCCCGATCAGGCGATACCCACCACCGTGTGTCGCCCAGATCGCTCGCCCGCCGACGTGACCAGCGCAGACACGCCCGTCCGCGGGGACGGATTCGAATTTCGCGCGAAATTCGACTCGGAACTTCTCCGGTCGAACTTCGCGCGAAATTCGAAATCCGCTGGGCGCGGCGGAGCGTCAGGGCTGCTGCGTGGCCCAGCCCTTGATCATGCGGTAGGCGATGGAGACGCTCGGGGGGAGTCGGACTCCGTCGACCGGCTCGCCTTCGGCTTCGAGGGCGGCGCGGATCGTGTCGCGGTGGACCCAGCGGGCTTCCTCGATCTCGCCGTCGGCGGGGATCAGCGGGGCGTTGCGGTCGGCGACGGCGGCGAAGCCGAGCATCAGCGAACGCGGGAACGGCCACGGCTGGCTGCCGAGGTAGCGGATGTCGGTGCACTTGACGCCGACCTCCTCCTCCACCTCGCGGGCGACGCAGGCCTCCAGGGACTCGCCGACCTCGACGAACCCGGCCAGCACCGAGAACCGGTACTTCGGCCAGATCGGCTGGCGGGCCAGCAGCACGTGGTCCTCGCCGTCGCTGACCAGGCAGATCACCGCCGGGTCGGTGCGCGGGTACTCCTCGCGGTCGCAGCCGGAGCAGCGGCGCGCCCAGCCGACGCGAACGCGGGTGGTCGCCGCGCCGCACACCGCGCAGTAGCGGGCGTTGTCGTGCCAGCTGAGCAGCCCGACGGCCGTGGTGAGCAGGCCCGCGTCGGTGTCGTTGAGCAGCGCACCGCCGGAACGCAGGTCCCGCCAGCCCTCCTGGGCGCCGTCGTGGTCGGTGCGCAACGCCCAGTAGCTGACGTCGTCCTCGACGCCCAGCAGCACCGCGTTCGGCGACGGCCGGGCACCGAAGTCGACGGCGGGCTGCATCACCAGCCGGGAGTCCTCACCGATCTGGGTGCGGCCCTTGGCGTCGACGAGCAGGACCTTGCCGGTGTGCCACAGCTTCGCGCCGCCGTCGAGGGATTCCCGCAGCTCCTCCCGGCGGTCCACAGTGGCCCGCGAGAGGAGCGGCGGGGAGTCGAGCTGGAAGCCCGAACCGGCGAACACTTCGCAGGTCATTCTTGCGCTCCATCCGGTAACCGGGTCATGGCAGCTCCACGCCACCGAGCAGTCGCAGCTGGTCCGCCAGCTTGTCGGCGTCGCCGACGACGACACCCGTGAACGAGGTCGGCGCGAACAGCTTCGCGGCCTCGGCGACCTGCTCGACGGTGACGTCGCGCAGCCGCTCCGGGTGGGCGGTCAGCCAGTTCTGGTCCAGGCCCGCGGCGGCCAGCGCCGACAGCGTCGAGGCCAGGCCCGCCTGCGAGGCGGTCGAGGTCAGCAGCCCGCCGATGGCGTACTGCCGCGCCGACTCGACCTCGGTCTCCGACGGCGGGACCAGGGCCAGCCGAGCGAGTTCGTAACGGGTCTCCAGCAGTGCGGCCGCGGTGACCTCGCTGGCGGTGTCGGCGTCGACCAGCAGCGTGCCGTTGCCCTTGGTGAACTCGAACGACGAGTGCGCGCCGTAGGTGTAGCCCTTGTCCTCGCGGATGTTCTCCACCAGGCGGGAGGAGAAGTAGCCGCCGAAGACGAGGTTGGCGACCTGCAGCGCCGGGTAGCGCTCGTCGGTGCGCGCCAGCGCCTGCGCGGAGAACCGCAGCTGCGACTGCACGGCACCGGGCCGGTGCACCAGCCGCACGTCACCACCGCTGACCAGCGGCAGTGCCGGGAGCTCGTGCGCCGACTCGGAGGAGTTCCAGCCGGCCAGGGCGCGCTCGACCTCGCCGATCACGACGTCGGGGTCGATGTCGCCGACCAGCACCAGCACCGATCCGCGCGGCAGCACGTGCGAGCGGTGCAGGGCGCGGACCTCCTCGGGCGTCACCTGGGCGACGTCCTCGGCCTGCGGCACCTCGCGGACGTAGGGGTGGTCGCCGTAGCGGTGGCGCTGCAGCTCCTCGCGGGCGATCACCCGGGGCTGCGAGCGGGCCACGCCGATCCGCTCGACGAGGCGGGCGCGTTCGGCGTTGATCTCGTCGTTGGCGTAGGTGGCGCCGGTCAGCGCGTCGGCGAGGACGTCGAGCAGCGTGTCCAGCCCGCTGGCCAGCGCGTCACCGGCGATGCTCAGCCGTTCCGGGTCGACCACGGCGTGCAGGTCGCCGCCGACGGCCGCGAGGTCGGTGTCCATCTTGACCCGGTCGCGGCGTTCGGTGCCGGTGAGCAGGGTTTCGGCCAGCACCTCGGCGGTCGCCGGGTGCAGCGCGTCGTCGCCGGCGAAGGGGATGCGCAGGCGCATCTCGACCATCGGCACCTGGCCGTGGCGGGCGGCGATGACGCGGAGCCCGTTGGGCAGCACGGTGTCGACGCCGACCGGCGGGACGCCGGTGCGGGGCTCGCCCAGCGGCGGCAGGGGCCGCGGGCCGAGCTCGGTGCGGCCGATCTCCTCGGCGCTGCGGTGCGTTGCGCGGGTCATGCCGCACCTCCGTTCTCGTCACCAGCGGGTTCGATCTCCAGCACGGCGCGGGCGTCGGAGCGCAGCTCCTTGGCGGCTGCGGCGACGTCCTGGGCCCGGACCCGGCCGATGCGCTCGGGCAGCTCGGAGATGAGTTCGGCGCGGCCGTGCAGCAGCTCGGCGCTGCCGAGGTCGAGCGTCCGCGAGATCACCCGGTCGTGCTCCCGGTAGAGGCTGGCGGCCCAGCGGGAGGTGACGCGGTGCAGCTCTTCTTCGGTGGGGCCTTCGGTGGCGAGCTTGTCCAGCTCCTCGTCGATCGCCCCGATCACGCGCTCCACCCCGACGTCGGGGGTGTGGATGGCGGTGAAGGTGAAGGTGTCGGGGTCGCGCGCGTCGAGCGGCGCCCCCATCAGGCCGGTGCCCGCGCTGACGTCGACCACCAGCGCTTCGGAGTGCACCAGGCGCTGCTGGAGCCGGGAGGCGTCACCGTCGGACAGGATCGCCGAGAGCACGACGTTGGCCAGGTAGGCGTCGAGCTCGCCGACCGGGTCGGGCAGCCGGTAGCCGAGGGCGACTGCGGGCAGCGGGGCGTGCGGGTCGGTGTGCTTGCCGCGGACCTCGGCGGTGGGGAACGGCTCGCCGAAGGACGGCCGCTGCGGGACGTCGCGGGCGGGGACGTCGCCGAAGTGCTTCTCGATCAGCTTGATCGTCTGGTCGACGTCGAGGTCACCGGCGACGGTGAGCACGGCGTTGCCGGGCGAGTAGAAGGTGTCGAAGAAGGCGGCGCAGTCCTCGACGGTGGCCTGTTCGAGGTCGGTGAAGTCGCCGTAGCCGTTGTGCGCGTTGGCGAAGGTCGAGTACAGCACCGGCGGCAGCAGGATCCAGGGGAAACCGCCGTAGGGGCGGTTGAGGACGTTGAGCCGGATCTCCTCCTTGACCACGTCCACCTGGTTGGCCAGGTTCTCCTCGGTGATCTTCGGGGCGCGCATCCGGTCGGCTTCCAGGAACAGCGCGCGCTCCAGGGCCGCCGAGGGCAGCACCTGGTAGTAGTCGGTGTAGTCCTGGTGCGTCGAACCGTTGAACGTGCCGCCGGAGCCCTGCACGTGGCGGAAGTGCGCGAGTTTCTCGAGGCTCTCACTGCCCTGGAACATCAAGTGCTCGAACAGGTGCGCGAAGCCGGTGCGCCCTTCCGGTTCGGAGCGGAAGCCCACGTCGTAGTGCACGCTGACACCGACCACAGGAGCCTGCCCTGATGATGCTTGGCCCGCTGCCGAGTCCGGTGCCAACACCACGCGCAGCCCATTGGGCAAGGTAACGCGATGCAGCTGGGGTTCGACCATGCCATGCAGCCTACGTGCGCGCTGTCAACCTGCGCGTGCCCCCTGCGACAACTTTCGGCGTGTCGGCAGCTCCGCCCCGGTTGTCCAGACGACAACCGGAGCAATCCCCGATCGGCGGTTGACCTGCCTCGATGCGGCATGCCGACCAGCCGGAACGGGCTCAGCCCTGGCGGACCTGGTTGATCAACGAGTTGATCTCGTTTCCGATCAGCCGCGCGTCCGCGGGCAGCAGCGCGTAGAGCGGTTCACCGGTGCTGCCGCGTTCCACGCGATCGAGGTACCGGCCGTCGGGCTCGACGTTGTCGAACCAGGACACGACCGGGGTCCGGCGACGCCGTCCGTGCTGGTCGCGCATGTTGGCGGCGATCTGGCCGAGGCGCACGTGCGGTGCCTTGCCGATCTTCTCGTAGAGCTCGACCTGCTGGTCACCGCTGCTGCCGCGGGTGCGCGTGGCGGTCTGCATCATGCTCGACGGGTCGTAGTCCTCGACCTGCTCGCCCTGCAGCGAGCTGTGCGGCACGCGGATCGGACCGTGCGCGCCGGGCTTGGCGGGCGGCAGCGTGCCGAGCACGACGCCCGGCAGCGGCGCGTTCTGGTGCACCTCGACGGTCAGCAGCCCGCCGCGCTTGGGGTCCTCGCTGGGCGCCTGCACGCCGAGCACGACCCGGTTGCCCTCGGTGAACACCGCGACGGCCCGCCAGCAGTGGTCGCTACCGGGCTCGGGGAACCACATCGAGTCGACCCAGAGGTAGGGCGTGGCGAGGGTTTTCAGGGCGTCGACGAGCGGAGGCACGACCTCGTCATCGACGACGACGCCGGAGGCCTCCATGTTCGGCAGTTCGGCTTTGCCGATGGCGGCGAACTGGTCGGCGGTGTGGCCGAAGGACCGGGTGCTGATCGGCAGCGTCAGGCCGTCGATCCGCAGGTATTTGAGCACGATGTCCAGGTGCACCGGCGGCAGCTGCCACCGCCCCAACACACTCACTTGAGCTTTCTCCCACTCGTGGAAGCAGAAAGGAATTGCGACGGTGGTGGGGGGGGGGGCACCGGGGGCGTGGGCCCCCCCCCCCCAGACGGGGGGGTGGACGCGGCCGC